>JBBQST010000439.1:0-3858 GCA_038213625.1 Thermoflexales bacterium | reverse complement strand
GTTGGCGGCCTGTCGCCAGTCAAAGGCCGGTGCCCAAAAATTAGCCATACGCTCACCCTGCCGCACATTGCCCTGGCCTACAAAAATGCCGTTGTGAAAGGGGTGATCGAACGAATATTCCTGAATGACATTGAGGCCGCGTGGCGTGTTGAGTGGAAACGTCCAGGCCCGATGCGTGTTATGGCCCACGCCGGCCAACAGCCGGTTCGTGCCGGCCTCCAGCACCAGATTGCCGTAGAACGGGCTGGCGAAAGTTTGTTTGATCTCGTAGCTCATGAATGTAAATTCCTAACTCGCAATAAGCAATGCCCTGACTTGCCTGGTGCATGGGTAGAGGCGCAGCAGACTGCACCTCTACGAAACCAGATTGCAGACTTTCTTTTGCCGATCTCCTTTGCACCCACTCATGCAAACGCCCCGGCAAAACGGGGGTTGCCGGCGATCTCGACACGCTGGCCGGTCTGAGTCGATTCGATGGCCGCCGTCAGCATCGCAAACGTCTTCAAGTTGTTGCGGCCACTAAAGGGCGGCTCCTTCCCACCAGCCACATAGTCGTGCCAGACGTCGAAGAAGGGCAGGAACGGGTTTTGCGCCGGGATGCCTTCATCGACCGCGGCCGGCGCGAAATTGCCCAACGCGGGCGCAATCTCATAGCGCATGATGTCGTTGCTCAAGTGCAGACCGTGGCAATTCAGCGCGCCGTCGCTGCCCTCCAGGCGAAATTCATACATCGGCGCGCGCGATGAGAAGCCGCCGTGATAGCTCATGTGCAAGGGTTTGCCGCCCGGTGTGGTTGGCGTGAATTGAATCAGCGCGTTGACCATGCACGGGCCGATGTAGGGCGACCACGAGGGAATAAAGCCATCGCACACAATCCAATCGGGCCGTGGATCGCCGAACACACCCAGAAACGTATCAAAGTGATGACAGGCATTTTCGTACAACGTCGGCTGCTCGAATCTGGCGAGATTGACCGGGTTGGGCCTCGGCTTGGAGTTCATAAACCAGGCCGCTTCAATGCTGCCCAATTGACCCGCTTCCACAAATCGGGTGAGCGCCTGGTAATGCCGGTTGTAGCGAATCTGCTGACCGACCGAGACCGTGACACCCTTCTGCCCGGCCAGTTGCACCAGCTCAACGGCCTGTTCGTAGCTGTTGGTAATGGGCTTGGCGATCAGCACATGCAGGCCGGCGTTGAGTGCGGCTTTGGCCTGCGAGAAGTGCAGCTCGGACGGCGTGTTGATGAACGCGACATTCGCACCGGACCGGTCCAATGCCTCATCCAGATTTTTGTAGAGCGCGTTGTCGGGCAGCGACAATGCCGTTTGGGCCGCACTCAGCGCGGTGTCGCGCACATCCACCGCAGCGGCCGGCACATACCACGGCTTCGTGCTCAGGAACTTGTGCATGTGAGTGCCGATGAACCCCATGCCCACAAACAGGCAGCGCAATGGTTGAGACACGTGTGTTTGACCCTGCGTCAGGTTGGTATCTTGAACAACTTGCATGCGTTTAACCCCAAAATTTTGTCTTTGTCCTCTTGCGGCATCATCATCGCCTGAACCAGATCCATGAACAGCGCCACACTCACCCACGGATGATCGCTGGCGAAGAGCAGTCGCTCCGGCCCGGCGAAGTCGTAGGCATAGCGCAGCGCCAGCGGCGACGGCGACACCAAATCCAAATACACCTGTTGGTAATACGTCGAGGGCGGGCGGGTGATGTGCTGGTTGCCGCGCTTCTTCACCTCGGTTTGTTCTTCCACCCGGCCCATCACATACGGCAGCACACCGCCCGCGTGTGGATGCACCACTTGTAGATTGGGGTGCCGCTCCAGCACACCACCCAAAATTAGGCGCAACATGGCGATGGAGGTATCGACCATGAAGCCGAACATCGGGATCATGGAGTGATCTTGAATGACCGCACCCCAACTCGGCACAGTCGGGTGCAGCACCAACGGCACGCCGCGCCACTCCAGGTGCGCATACAGCGGCTCGAATTGCGGTGCATCCAGGGGCTGGCCGCACACATGCGACGGCATCATCACCCCGCGCAGATTTAAATGATCCAGCGCAAAGTCCAGCTCAGTCAGCGACGTGGACACATCCTGCAGCGGCAAATTGGCGATGCCGACAAAGCGGTGTGGATGCCGCGCGCACAACTCCGCGACATATTCATTGCACGCGCGTGCGCCGGCCAGCATCAAATCGCCATCCAAACATTCAGGGCCGGGAATATTCACACTAAGCACGCTGATGTCCACGCCGGCCGCGTCCATATCGCGCAGCTTGCGTTCCGGCGCGTAGTCAGCCAACTTCAGGTTGAACTGTTGCAGGCCGCCGTAGTCCAAGAGATAGGCACCATCGCCGCCAGTGGCGCGCACCGAACCCGTGTTGCGTTTGAACAGCTCGGCATACGCGGGAGGAAATACATGGCTCTGGCAATCCACTCGCGGCTGGCTGCGATTAACTTCAGCCATTACTTGTTGCCCACAAACAGATTGCGCCCCGCCACCAGTGCGCGCAACTTGGCATCGGCCACTGGCCGTGGCAGCATGCGTAAACCGCAATCGGGATTGACGTAGGCGATGCGTTCTGCGCCGACCTGCTCGGCCAATGTCTCGATGCGCTGGGCCACCTGCTCGGCACTCTCGGCCTGCAAATCTTTTACATCGATCACGCCCATGCCGAACTGCATATCTGGCTTCACCTCGGCCAACATCTCCAATTCCTCGGCGGGCCGGCGCGTGGTTTCCAGCACCAGATGATGACACTCCAGCGTGTTCATGAAACGGATCAGCCGCTCGTAGCTGCCGGTTTGAATGCGCTGGCCGCCGAAATTGCCAAAGCACACATGCACCGCTTTCTGGCCAGAAACGCCTTGTAGCACGGTGTTGATCGCGCGCGCGGCAATGTCGCTGTCATCGGGCGAGCCTAGCAAATTCGGCTCATCCACCTGCACCACCGCCGCCTCAATGCCGACGAGTTGCCGCGCCAATACATCAGCAAACGCCATCGCCAGGGTTTCGAGGTCGGCATAGTGCTGGTCGCGCACCAGCTTCGCCATCATGTAGGGGCTGGTGACGGTGAACTTGAGCGGCGCATGAGTTTGCCGCTGCGCCATCTGCCAATCGCGCTTCAGATCGAGCACGCCCTCATCCACCGGCCCGGTGATGACACCGGCCGGTGAAGGCCGATAGGCATTGCCAGGCAACGCTCGAAAAGCCTCGCGCTGTGAGCAAGTGGCTTCGGCCTGCACGCCAGCCATCTCGCGCACAAACCGCTCGACCATGCCGACCTGAGCCTGTCGCTGCGCATCCCAGCGGCTCAGCTCGCCGTCGGAAATCACATCAATGCCGGCCTCCTCCTGCGCGCGCAACACGGTCGCCAATGCATCCAGCAGCGCCTCTTCGCTGGGGTTGGTTTTGAACCACTCGGGAATGGGATAGCTGCCGACAACGGTTGTTTTCATGTAAGTCATTTCGAATCGGCCGCTGGATGCTCGGCATCTACATGCTCGGCCGCATATTGGGCATAGAACGCCTGACGGTCGCGCACGGTTTCATCTCCCAACTCCAATGCCTTGCGTCGGTCGCCCTTGAAATAATGTTGAATCAGCCAGCGCCGGCCGAAATGCACGTGGTTCACTTCATCGGCCCAGTCGAAATCTTGAAAAGTCGTCATCAATGGGTGCCGAGCCTGATCGCGGCAAAACTCCCACTGGCCGCGCTTGCCGCCGGGGTGCTTCATCGCCGGCATCTCCGTGGCCACGGCCAAATGGGCGTAGCGCATCGGCGGAGGTTCAGGCATGGTGTGTTTGGCGTAGCCGATCCACGCCGGCACCTCCCAAATCTCC
>JBBQST010000438.1:0-3898 GCA_038213625.1 Thermoflexales bacterium | reverse complement strand
GAGTGTGGTGGCACGGGCCACCTGGGTAAAAAATTTAGTTTGCATTGTCAATTCAGTGGGGATTAAATCCCTCTCATTCAGTCTAGAAATCTGCCGTGACAGAAACGTGAAACTTGGAAGCCATGACAAAACCTGCAACGGGGTCTTTTGTGTTCACGCTTTTTCGCAGGCAATTTTTTATGGGGCGCAGCGTGCTACGCCCCTATCAGGACAGGATCGGAAGAGGCGACTTCCACCCTACTTCCCCGCAATCGCCTGTGTGTCTCCGCTCACGGCCAGCTTCCAGTTCTCAATGGCGGTGCCTTCGAGGTTCAAGTGGCTGGTCAGATAGTGCAGCCGCTGGGCGCTGGGGCCGGATGAGGTGGTAAAGCGCTGTTGCAGATAGTAGGGCGGGATGGATTGGTAATACAGCACCGCCGACACCGTGCCGCCGTCGGCGATTGTCTGTGGCAGCTTGATCCGATACTGAATCACATCGGAGCCGCTGCCGTCGAAGAACTGCTGATCGTCCTGGACATTGCCCTTCGGCGTCACCGCATCCACAAACCGCTCGCCCCAGACCGGGTCGCTGTTGAAGCCGGGCGGGCCGGTCGGCGTCCAGCCAAGGGGCAACAGGCGGTTGTCTTTGATGGTGTCTGAGAGCGCGACAAAGCTGCTGGTAATCAGGCCTTCGGGGTTCTTCACCAACTCCTGATAAATCTGAACCTGATTCTCGCTGGTGATGACTTGATGATGCGGCTCAAAGGCCTGCTGGCACTGCGTCGAATCCTGCGCACACACGTCTGGATTGAGCACGGTCAGGAATTCCGACGGCAACGCCTCACCCTTGCTATCGACGATGATGCCGAGCGTGTTGGTGCGGCCCGATGCCCACATCACATTCTTTTGCGCGTCGAGCACGTTGAATTCGAGGAAGGCCCGCCGAAAGCCCACGCCAGACGGGAAACGGTGGCCGGTCAGGTTGGTCACTTTGACATCGACCACCAACTCATCGCCCTCATAGCTCACCTTTTGCACCTCGACCGTGGCCGTCTTCTCGGTCGCAAACTTCTGCGCGTTTTCGATCGCATTCGGCAAACCGCTGCTGGCACCGGTCATGTAGTCGGTCTTGCGCGACCCTAGGATGTGATCGAACTGGCGGAACATCTCCAGGCCAAAGATATTGATGCCGTGCAACGAGTGCCGGGCGAAGTTGTCGCGAATCGGCACGCTGATATCCTCGACCGGCGCGAGATTATCTGCCTCGGGGTAGGTCTGATCTTGAATGTTGGCGATGCGGTAAGCCAGCTTCTGGCCGTGATACTCATCAGTCATGTGGCACTGCTGGCACGTCTGCACATTGCCACCCTGCCCGTACTCGTTCTGGTATGAACTATTGAGCCACTCCAGATAGGTCGATTGCTCGAAGTCGCTGCCAACTTGCTGGCCGGCCGCGTTGTAAATGGGCAGGTAGATGGCGTGGCAACTGCCGCACAGCTCGGCCGATTTAATGTAATCGCTCTGCACCGGCTTCATACCCAGCGACACCGACATGGGCAGAGTGGCCGGGGACTCAAACGGCCCGTAAATCTGGCTAATGCCGGGCTCAACTTCGCCCGGCTTCGAGACCACAAAGTTGCCGGTCATGATGTCCTGCAACGGCTTGCCGCTATCCACCATCTGATGACACACCGTGCACGACACGCCGTCGCGGGCCAGCGCACCATATTTGAAGTGTGGGTCGGTCTGATCGGTGATGTGAACCATCTCTTCCTTGAAGATGGAGCCGGGCTGGTCGATGTGCAACTGGCGCTGTCCCATCACTCCGTGGCACTGGAAGCACAGGTTTTGAATGACATCGGGCAGGTTGCCGCTGGAATGAATGGCTTTCTCGCTTTCAAGCTGGGCGTAGAAGATGGGGTCACGGCCCGACAACCCCATCAACGACCAGTTCCACTCGCCATAGGGCGAGAGATTGACGCCGGCGTGCGCGGCGACATCAGAATGCGCGGCGGTGGGCGGGATGTACATGTTGGGGCCAAATGGCTTGCCCTGGCCGTCGTGGCACGAGATGCATTGATCCGAGGTGAGGAACTGGCCCGGGCCGTCCGGGCCGGCGATGACATGGTCGTAGTTGACGCCCGGGATCGTGACCACCTGCGTATACGCCACCGGCGCGAGGCTGTTGAACACGCGCACAAACTCAGGGTTCACATCGCGCTGAGGAATGGCGGCGATGAGCTTGGCCACATCTGGGCCGGCCGCCAGTTGAGGATGGAGTTGTGTTTGATCCGAGATGGGTGTGGGGGCCGGCGTAGCCGCATTGGCAGGTGGAGGAGCGGCTGGCGTGATCCACGAATCGTCGACGCGATAGGCAATCGGATCACCCGCCTCGCCGGCAATGTTGCGCAACGAGGCAAAGGTGAGTTGGTCGTTGGCCGAGGCATGGCAGCGCACGCAATATTGGCCAAAACCCGAATTCGGGTAATCAAATGGATAGGTATAGCTGTCCACCGGTTGACCCTTACCCCAATAGCCCCAGAACCAGCCATCTTTGGACGCCTTGCTGTCGCGAACCATCACGGTGATGCCGAACATCTTGTCTTGGATGCCCTGCTCGGACAGATCGGCATATTGAGGGGCCGGCGGGTTATACATCTCCTTGACAATCATGGCTCCGTCGGGCAACGTGCCCTGCCGATCATTCTTCAACCACTGATAGACCTCGGGCGAGTAGAAGATGCGCACGGCCGGGTGCGGCGCGTAATACTGGCCATTGATATACGGGCCGGTGTCGCGCACGCGTTTGTCTCTGGCCCAGGTGGGTTGCTCGTAGCCGCGCTTGCCCAAAAAGTCATACAGCTGTTGCTCATAGCGTTGCAACGGCAACGTGCTAGGCAATGGCAAACCCGATGTGTTAGGCGATGAACCCGCCGTTGGCATGGGCGCGGGTGGAACCGGCGGCACCGCGCATGAGGAACTGATCAGCAGCACCCCCAACAGTGTGCAGGCACCCAGAACAGAAAACACAGTCGCTCTCGGCATTTCAAGCACTTTCATTCCTATATCTCCCCCATAGTGGCCGGTGGAATAGACCGCCGAACCAGCACAGAATTTGCGTACAAAGTATGCTCAAGAGCGCCTGGTTTTTGCATGGCGATGTATCAATCTTTAGATCGATTTCGCACGCGGGTGATAACGCCCATGTCATGGATGACAGCTTTATTCGCCGTCATGGGCATCGTGGACCTCGACATGGGCTTTCAGGAAGGCCAGCAACAAGTGAATATCGGCAAAGTAGTAAATCTGTTCCGTCACAGTCGATTGCACAGAGCCGCGCCAGTATTGCTGCTTCCCTTCCCGCCAAAAGCGCACTAAAAATGATTGGTAAGTTGGCCGATCGATGCCCGCTGAGTCCATGTCTGGATCACTCTAATCAGCGGCAGTGACAGAAGCGTGACATTGGGCGTTACAGCCTTGAATGACGCCGATACAGCCGTCAATCGCGCTTTCAGCCGTATCTCAGGTTGCTACAGCATAGTCGCGGCATCCATTTTGGGGCGGCATAAGTGATCAGGGGGTGCGACATGGGAGTTCGAATCCACTCAGCAACAGCCAGGCAAATCGCAATTTGTATCTCGATCAGCCTCGTATTAAGTGCGTGCGGCCAGGCCAGTTCGAGCGATCCCGGCACACAACCCACGCGGGCCGTTGCCACGCTCAATCCTGTTGTTGCCGAGGCCACCGAAGCGCCGGTAGAAACCGAGGCTCCGGCTGAGACCGAACCACCCGCTGACAGCGCTACTGACAGCGCTACTGCCCGCCCGCGCACCACGCCCAACACACCCATCATGCCGCTAGAACCGGTGGCACCCTCCTGCACCGAGGTGAAGCCGGCACTGACCGACGCGGCCGCACC
>JBBQST010000437.1:0-3900 GCA_038213625.1 Thermoflexales bacterium | reverse complement strand
GGAGCAGCGCGCCATTTGCGGCATGTCCTCCGGCGGCATCTGCTCCTTCACCGTGGCGTGGCAGCGGCCCGATGCCTTTCGCAAAGTGCTGTCGCACATTGGCTCGTTCGCTGACATTCGCGGTGGCCACATCTATCCCACGCTCGTTCGCAAGAGCGCCGTTCGGCCCATTCGCGTTTTTTTGCAGGATGGCGACGCCGATTTGGATAATCAATATGGCAGTTGGTGGCTGGGTAATTTGCAGATGGTGGCCGCTCTGAAATTTCGTGGCTACGACTATCAGTTTGTGGGCGGCACCGGCGCGCACAACGGCGAACACGGCGGCGCGATTCTGCCCGATTCTCTGCGCTGGCTGTGGCGAACTGCTTGATTCTTAGGCCTGATCAGCCAATTTCGCTTCACACGCACCGAGTTCGCGCGCACGTTCAAGCAGTTAGATGATGCCAATGCGTGCAAGCGAGTCATGCCGATGGATTGCATAATTTGACACGTTCCACGCAGGCTTCTACAGTCTGAGGATGCGTTTTGAACCGTGTGCGCTGGCCGGCCTTAAATCATTCAGCAGTTACCTGGACTCACTGTCGTCACCCGTTGACTCATTTCTGGAAGATCACATTCGCGAGTCCCACTACCAACGAATTCTGATACACGATCAGGAAGTCGGCGCGTTCGGCGTTCACCAAAATACATTGCTCACCCACTTTCATGTCGTGGGGCCGGCGCGACGTTTGGGCCAGCAGATTTTTGCCGAGGTGTTGCAGCAGACCGGCGTCAACGCCGCCTTTGTGCCCACTTGCGATGAGTTCTTCCTCAGCCATGCGCTCGATGAATATAGCGACCTTAAAAAACAGGCCTACTTTTTCATCGAGGGCAGCGTGGTTATCGCGCCGGCCACCATTGACCTGAGCTACAGGATTGCCGGGCCAGACGATCTAGAAGCCATTCAAACCCTGTGTGGGGATTTCCTGACTGATTACGCACAGCACATCCAAAACCGGCATCTGCACATCGGATTCCTGGGAGATCAACTGATCGCGCTTGGGGTCATCGAACACAGCCACTTGTGGAAGGCCCAGGCCAGCATCGGCATGTTCACCCACGAGGCGCATCGGCAAAAGGGCATCGGCGCGCACACCATTCGCTACATGCGCCGTGTGTGTCATGCCGAGGGACTCAGACCCATTGCCGGTTGTTGGTACTACAATCACAACTCAAAGCGCACGCTGGAGGCCGCCGGCATGATCACCCAAACCCGCTTATTGAGAATTGAGTTTACGGCGCAAACGCTGCCGTGATGCGTGTGTGTCCTTCGACCCCGACATGCAGATCAGGACAAATTTATACTCACGTTTACCAGACAGTTATCAACCCGCTTTTCTTTGCACTCGGCCGGCCTAGCCTGCGCCTGCGGCATGCTCAATTCGTGGCTATGCAACCCACAGCAGTCGCCTGGGCTCACGCTCAGTACGCAGTCAGCGGTCGGAACGCTTGATTGAACTTGAAACAGGGCAATCCTAAAAGCGCTTCGACCGCTGAGTGGCTTTGGAAGTCACTTACGCACGCAGGAACGTCAACAGATCCTTGGTGAGCTGTTCCTTGTGCGTGGCAAAGATGCCGTGCGCGGCGCCTTCATACTCAATCAACTTCGCCTGAGGAATGCTGCGCGCCGACACCCGTCCTGTCGCATCAATCGGCACTGTCTTGTCCTCAGTGCCATGTATCACCAGCGTGGGCACCTTGAATGCCGACAGGTCGGGCCGGAAATCGGTGGTCGCAAACGCACTGGCACAGGCCAGCGTGGGTTTAAGACCGGCCATCAGCGCCACCGATTGCGCCCAGTGCAAGACCTCGCTGCTCACCGGTTTCGAGATTAAGCCCTCGCCAAAAAAAGTCTTGAAGAAGCCGGCAAAGAACGCCGCGCGATCCTGCTTCATCCCCTCGGTCATCTGATCGAACATGGCTTGCGGCACACCATTGGGGTTATCCTGGGTCTTGAGCATGTAAGGCACCACCGCCGAAATGAGCGCGGCCTGGACCACATTTTTGCCACCATGCCGCGACATGTAGCGCGCCACCTCGCCACCGCCCATTGAGAAGCCGACCAACGTGGCATCACGCGCACCAGTCGCCTCCATCACTGCCGCCAGATCGTCAGTCAGGGTGTCGTAGTCGTAACCATCCCAGGGCTGATCCGAGCGGCCAAATCCGCGCCGATCATAGAAAATGGCGCGCATGCCAGCATCGGCTATCGCCATAGCCTGATCGTCCCAGCTATCCGCCGAGAGCGGCCAGCCGTGCAGCAAAATCACAGGCCGGCCCGTGCCCCAATCCTTCACATAGAGTTTGCAATCGTCCTTGGTCGTGATGTATGTCATTGAAATCCTCCATACTCAAGAGTGGGTATGCCTGTTACCGACATACCCACTCTTTACAAAAGTTCCTGTTTTGGCTGTGGCGCTACTTATTCACCCACATACGAGATGCGATAGATCATGCCGTTGGTGTCGTCGGCGACGAGCAGTGAGCCATCTGACAGCACCAGCAGGCCGGCCGGGCGACCAAACACAGCCGATTGATTCTCAATCAAGAAGCCGGTCAGGAAGTCGCGAAATTCGACGGGTTGACCATTCACGAAGTGGATATGGACCACCTTGTAGCCGGTTGGATCCGCCCGGTTCCACGAGCCACGCATGGCCACAAAGGCACCGTTTTGGTAGTCTTGGGGGAACTGCTCACCGGTGTAGAAGACCATGCCGATGGGCGCGCTATGCGCCTGATACATCAGCACCGGCGCAGTACTTGCCGCGCAGAACTCGGCTTTGGTCATGCCCGACGGCGGCGCCGGCATATAGCGATCGACTTGCTTATCGCCGTAGCAATGCGGCCAGCCATAGTTGTTGCCGTCCTCGATCCGGTTCAACTCCTCCGGCGGCTGATCATCGCCGCGCCAGTCGCTGCCGTGATCCATGCCCCACAATTCGCCGGTCTCGGGCTGCCAGCCCCAACCCAAGGTGTTGCGCAGACCTTTTGCAAAGATCGTCCGGCTCTGGCCATCCGGCGCAATCTGCAACAGGGCCGCGTGCTCGGGATTGACCTCATTGCAGGCGTTGCATGAGCTGCCAATCGTCACATACAGGTTACCGTCTGGCCCGAAGGCAATCATGGAGTTGACATGCTGTCCGGACGCTGGCAGGCCGGTGACAAATTCAGCCAACTCACCGAACGTGCCATCGGCCTGAATGGTGCCGCGATAGATGGTTGTGGGCGTGCCCAGATAAACCTGATCGCCGGTGATGATGATGCCTTGCACCAAGGGCAACTCAGTCGCGGCCACGATAAAGGGTTCAACGGCGCCATCACCGTCTTCGTCACGCATGGCAATCACATCGCCTTGCGCGCGGCGAGTCACATAGGTGACATCATCATGCTGCGCCATCACGCGGACATTGTCCAGCCCCTTGGCAAAGACGGTGATGGTGAATCCGGCAGGCACTTGCAAACCGGCAATCAGCTCCGGCGTGGCAACTCGAGTTTTGGGCGCATTCAGCGTGCCGCCTGGTGCAGGCGGCGGTCCGGCACTCACTTCTGGTTCAGGAACGCCCGTCGCCATCAGCACGCCGCACAAAATGCGACCGCCACTGCGGCCACTTGGATCGGTTTCGTTATCGTCCGGATCGGCATGAATAACGATGGCACTGCCATCGGCCGCCAGCAATGAGTTTGACAGGGTACCAGTGACCTTGAAGCGGTCGTTGGTCGTGCTGTAGCTGGCATTACCCGCATCATCGAAGATGATGTTTTTCAGATCGCCGACATGCGGCCCATCCGGGTTTTCGCTGCCGTGCTTTTGCATCGTCGGGTTAAAGTGTGCGCCCGCGGCGGCAAAGTCTGGGGTGCACG
>JBBQST010000436.1:0-3904 GCA_038213625.1 Thermoflexales bacterium | reverse complement strand
GGCTACACCGTCGGCCAGTTCATCGCCTATGGCTATGTGCCAGAAGCGCAATCGGCCGTGGGCACACCCATGGAAATCGAATACTTTGGGGAGCGCCTGGCCGCGACAGTCAACCACGATCCGCTGTTCGACCCAAAGATGACGCGAATGAAGCAATAAGTTAACGTGACTTGCTACCTGCTACCTGCTACCTGCTACCTGCTACCTGCTATTGAGCGAGCTATTTTTTGGAATTAGCACACGGATCTTTCAAGGTAGAAAGTCATGTTAAGTTAGCCATGGGCGAACTGAACCCTATATCAAATGAAATGCTTTATGCCGTCATTCCCGCGCAGGCGGGAATCCAGGCTTTGATCAACTATTGCGTCGTGGTTAGGCCTAGATTCCCGCCTGCGCGGGAATGACGGTGTTGCGTATCAACTTTCCTATTCCAAAATGATTTGTGGATTCGTCTGATGCTCGAAAAACCAAACCTCGAAGATGCCCTGATCGTTTCAGTGTTGCGTGAGCAATACGACCTCGATGTCATACAGGCCAAGTTTCTCGCCATCGGCAACGACGCCAACTCCGCTGCGTATCAAGCGGCCACGGCTGATGGCACGCACTACTTCCTCAAGCTGCGCAAGGGCGGCTTTGACGAGGAGGCGGTGGCGGTGCCGCACTTTCTCAACCAACACGGCATTCGGCAGGTGATGGCACCGATTGAAACCCGCGCGCGCGAATTGTGGACGCGCATCGGCCCGTTCTACGCCGCGCTCTATCCCTTTGTCGAAGGCCACAATGGCTTTGAAATAGACATGGCCGATCGGTATTGGATCGAATTAGGCTCGGCCATGCAGGCCATTCACACGGCGCAGTTGCCAGATGCGCTGATGGCCCAGATGCCGCGTGAGACCTACACACCCTTTTGGCGCGAGTGCGCCCAACTGTCTCACGACAAGATCATCAG
Organism: Thermoflexales bacterium; assembly: GCA_038213625.1. GTDB lineage: Bacteria > Chloroflexota > Anaerolineae > J036 > Brachytrichaceae > JANMVQ01. The sequence continues at coordinate 2,955 of JBBQST010000436.1, read as the reverse complement.
CGGCGCCCACAACGAGTTGCATGAACCGGCCGCAGTGGAACTGAATGCATGCTGGCTGGCCCATGCCGATGAGATTGCCCTCATCCTTGCGCGCACCCATCAACTGGCGCCGCTCATGCGGCAGCGCGACTGGCCGCTGGTGTTGTGCCACACCGATATTCACGCCGGCAACATCCTCATCAGCACCACCGGCGAGTTTTTCATTGTGGATTGGGATATGCCGGTGCTGGCCCCCAAAGAGCGCGACCTAATGTTTCTCGGTGCCGGCATTGGTGGTGTGTGGAAGGGGCCGCGTGAGGAAGCGCTGTTTTACAAAGGCTACGGCCCCACCCAGGTCAATGCCGTTGCAATCGCCTACTTCCGCTACGAGCGCGTCATCCAGGATATGGTCGAGTTTTATAAGCAGATCTTTCTCAGCGATGCCATCGCCGAAGACAAGGCCGACGGCGTGCGCTTCTTTTCAGAATCGTTCAATCCCGGCAGTGTGATCGAGATCGCCCATCAGTCCTACGCCATGCTCGATTTTTCGGCTGCGTAGTCACCTCGACGTTATCAGCCACCGGCTGTTACTCAACTTTTAAAGAATCTACAGGCGAATTTACCTTTCGGAATTTGGACAGAATAACAAAATAGACCAATCAAAATTTCTACAATTTGTCTACTCTGTCATTCTGTCCAGAATCCGAATCTTGAATTACAACCCGGCCAGGTTCAAGCCATCCTGCAGAATCGGCTTTACCAACCGCTTTTTGGTCGTCTCGGTGTAGGTGCGCATGAGGGGCTCGGTGCCGCTCATACGGATCAGCAGCCAGCCACCATCCTCCAGCTCAAACTTGTAGCCGTCGGTCATGTTCTTGTTGACCACTTTCATGCCGCCGATTTTCTCGGGCTTGGCCGCGGCCAGTTTGGCCTTGATCTTCTCGCGCTGCTCCGGGCCGGTCAGCACGGTGTCGATGCGGTCGTAGTAGTGTGCGCCCACTTTCTCGAATAACAGCTCCACGAGCTGGCTCGGCTTGCGGCCCGTCTTCACCATGAAGTCCAGCAGCAGCAGGTTGGCCAGAATGCCGTCGCGCTCCGGCACGTGGCCGCCAAACGCAAAGCCGCCGCTCTCCTCGCCGCCAATCATGGCATTCGTCTCAGTCATCTTCGGTGCCACATATTTGAAGCCCACGCCGGTCTCATACACCGGCACGTTGTAGAGCTTGCCCAGCTTGTCCAACATACTGGTTGTGCTCAGTGTCTTCACGATCGCGCCGCGCATCTTGCGCACTTCCAGCAAATACAAAGCCAGCAAGCCATACACCTGAAGCTGGTTCACGAACACGCCGTTCTCGTCGCCAAAGCCGCAGCGGTCGGCATCGCCATCCGTGATGCAGCACACGTCGTAGCCGAGTTGCTTGGTCGTCTTCAAACCCACATCCACATTGGGCGGAATCGGCTCAGGCCGTTTCATCTCGGGAAAACTGGGGTTGCGCGTGTTGTGGATCTCGTGAATTTCGGTGGTGCCTTTGCCAATCAGCCGCGGCAGCCAGCCCGCGCCGTTGCCCCACATCGCATCCATCACAATCTTCAAACCAGCATTCTTGATCGGCCCCAGTTTCACCAGATTTTTGATGCTCTCGATGTACTCAGGGCTGGCATCAAACTTCTCGATCAACTTTTGCTTCACCGCTTTGTCGTAGTCCAGTGTTTTAATTTCGCTGGCCGGCGGGATGGCCGCCTCAATTGCGACAAGCCCCTCAGGGTCAATCGCACCACCGGTGTTGCCGCGCACCTTAAAACCGTTGTCCTGGGGCGGGTTGTGACTGGCCGTGATGTTGATCGCGCCCAGAGCCTTTTTGGTCGGCACCGCAAATGCAATCGTCGGCGTGGGGGTTGGGCCGTCGGTCAGCCACACCTTGATGCCGTGCGCGGCCAGCACCTCGGCGGTGGTGGCCGCAAAGTCCTCGCTCTGAAAGCGCTTGTCGTGGCCGACCACGACTGAGGGCCGGCCCTTGCCTTTGGCCGTGGTGAGAATGTAGCGCGCATAGCCGGTGGCGCAGCGCCGCACGTTCTCAAACGTGTAGTCATCGGCAATGCGGCCGCGCCAGCCGTCGGTCCCGAACTTGATGGTGATGTCGCTCATGATGTTGTTCTCCTGTTCTATATGAGAAGCGAAGAGCGAAGAGCGGTGAGCAAACTCATTGCTCTTAGCTCATTGCTCTTTGCTCATTGCTCTTTGCTCATCGCTCTTCGCTCAGTTCAATTGTTCCTAAATCAATCAGCATATCGCGGGCTAGCGCGCCGTTTTGCACGGCCTCCCAGCGTTGTTGATCGCTCCGATTGTAGATGCCGGCCCGCAAATGATAAACACCTGCCGGCGCATCGGGCGGCAATACGATGCGATGGATTTGCTTGATACCCTCGCCGGCGCGATAGGTCAGCGTCGAGCGCAAGCCTTGCTCAGGCGGGCTATCGTCCTGGGCGATGGGTTTGCCGTCCGGGCCAAACACAAACAACACCAGCACGCCATCGCGCGTGGGTGCCTTCGCCATCTGCCAATAGGTATGGAAATTGAGCGTGGTGCCGCGCTCGAAGGGTTGATCCAGCCGATAGCCGAGCAGGTTTGCCTCGCCCGCCTGGGCCGTCACCCGCACCACAGGCGCATCTGGCAACTGGCTGAATGGGAATGGCTCGACCTGAATCAGCCCCAACGTCGTGCCGCTCTCCCGGCCATCGGCGTGCACCCGCGCGGCCGTCAACTTGTAGAAACCTGGCGCGATGTCAAAGGGCAACTGCACCGAAGCCAGCGCTCGGATGGGCTGTTGGGCCGGCCATGCGGTAATGGGCGAATTCACCACACTGGCCGGTTGCAAACTCTGGGCCAGTGCCGCGCCAATCAAAGGTTCGACACGAATCGCTGTATGCCAGTCATCGGCCGGCGAGGCCAGGGCTCGGTCGGCCCGCCACGTCAAT
>JBBQST010000435.1:0-3918 GCA_038213625.1 Thermoflexales bacterium | reverse complement strand
GCACCAACCCCAAAATCACCTTCATGGTCGTGCTCTTGCCGCTGGCGTTGCCGCCCAACAGACACACGATCTCGCCGGCGTTCACATGCAGGCTCAGGTCGAAGTGGACTTGCATGGGGCCGTAGAACGTGTCGATGTGGGTGAGGGCGAGGAGGGGTGTGTTTGGCATATGTTGATGAGTTCGTTGACGTCAACGATTACGATTACGATTACGTAGACGTATACGTTCACGTCTACGTAATCGTTGACGTCAACGTTGTCGATTCAGTCTCCGCTTGCAATGGGTAGTTGCCTTCACGATGTTGCTTCGTACCCAAATACGCCTCAATCACTCGCGGATCATTGCGCACGGCTTCGGGCAACCCCTCGGCAATCTTGTGGCCGTTGTCCATCACGATCACGCGGTCGGACAGTTGCATGACGAGCGAGAGCTTGTGTTCGATCAGCAAAATAGTCAGGCCCTGCTGCTTTAGCGTGCGAATAAACTCAAGAATCTCCTGGGTCTCGGTGGGGTTCATGCCGGCTGTGGGCTCGTCCAGCAGCAACACGCGCGGGCGCAAAGCCAGCGCGCGCGCAATCTCCACCCGGCGCCGGTTGGCATAGGACAGGCTGTAGGCCGGCTGATTCATGCGCGGCGTCAATCGCTCACCAAATTGGGCAATGATTTCTTCAGCCTCGCGGCGCAAGCGACGTTCTTCTTCGCGGGCGACGTGAGGGCGAATCAGGGCTGTGAAAAATTCACCAATGAGTCCCAGCGGCGACCCTTGCGCTCGTGCCACTTGCAGGCGGGTGTGTGCGCCGATCAGGACGTTGTCGATGACACTGAGGTTGCCGAAGACGCGGCCGTGTTGAAAAGTGCGAGCGATGCCGCGGCTGGCAAATTGATCAGAACGAAGGCCCAGCAGGGATCGGCCGTGAAACAAAATGTTGCCCTGTGTCGGCTTGTCCAACCCAGTGACCAGATTGAACAGCGTGGTTTTGCCTGCGCCGTTGGGGCCGATGATGCTGACCGTCTCGCCCTCGGCCACATCAAAGCTCACTGCATCGACAGCGCGCACGCCATCGAAATTGCGCGACAGGGTCTTGATTTCGAGCAATGCCATGGCCTACACCGTCCCCAACAAGCCCTGTGGCCGGAATCGAATGAGCAGCAATAACACGATGCCGTAGAGCAAATAGCGATAGTCGGCCAGCCCGCGAAACACCTCGGGTAAGGCCGTGAGCGCAACTGCACCGACCACCGCTCCCACCATATTGCCCATGCCGCCCAGGATCACCATGGTCAGGGCCAGGATGCCGGTGGTGCTGGTGAAGGTCTCGTAGTTGATGTAGGTGTACATGTGGCCGGTGAATGCGCCGCTGGCCCCGGCCACGAACGCGCTGGCCGCAAATGCCAGGGCTTTGTAGCGGTTGAGGTTGATGCCGTAAGCCTGGGCTGCCACATCATCCTCGCGAATGGCCCGCCATGTGCGGCCCAGATGTGAGCGCACGAGCCGAAGTTGGAAGAGTGCGGCGATGAGCAAAAGCACCAGCGAATACCAATACACCGCGGTTGGCGTTATGGCCTCGAACCCAAAGATGGATGGCGGTGGAATGTTGGCGATGCCCATCGGTCCATTGGTCACGCTGTCCCAGTTCAGAATGATCTGGCTCACGATCTCGCCGATGCCGAGTGTGGCGATGGCGACGTAGTGCGCGCGCAGTCGAAAGGCTGGCAGAACGAGCAGCGTGCCCAACACGGCGGTCACAAGGGCGCTGATGAGCAGCGAAAGTTCGAACGGCACATGCAGGCGCTGGGTGAGAATGGCCGAGGTATACGCGCCGATGGCCAGAAAACCCGCGTGTCCCAACGAGGTTTGCCCGGCCGTGCCGGTGACGAGTGTGAGGCTGAGGGCCAGCATGCCGATCAACCATGCGTTGGTCAACACTTGCAGCAAGTAGGGGTCTGATACAAAGATTGGCAAAGCCAGTGCGATGAGGATCGCGCCGGCCACGGCCCATGAGGGTATTTGCACCGGCTTGCTGTTGGCGACAAAGGTGCCGGTCAAGGGCTCGGGCGGCAACGCCTTTTTGGAGGTAAATAACCCGGCTGGCCGCAAAACCAAAATGCCAATCAGAATGACGAAGGCGAACAGGTTGCGATAGGTGGCCCCAAACTGAGCCACGCCGTAGCTTTCGATCAGCCCCAGAATCAGGCCCCCGGCGATGCTGCCCGGCACATTGCCCAGGCCGCCCAACAGGTTGGCGGCAAACCCCTTGAGCCCAGCCTGGAAAGCCATGGCGGGATAAACCGTATTGAAATACATGCCGACCAGCAAACCAGCAAACCCACCCAACATGCCGGCGATGGCATAGGTTGTGGCATTGACCGTGTTCACATCCACGCCCATTTGGGCCGCAGCATCGCGGTCCTGAGCGGTGGCGCGCAAGGCCCAGCCGGCCTTGGTGAAGCGCAGGAACGCAAACAGCACCAGCGCCATGGTGACGCCGACGCCCGCAATCAGCACATCCAGCAGCCCGATGTTGACACCGCCGAGCGCAATGCGGGTGGCGGGCAGGGGACTGGGAAATGATTGTGGATTGGGCGAGAAAATAATCTGGGTGAGTTGGTCGAGCGCAAAGCTGATGCCGATGGTGGCAAGCAGCGGCGCGATGCGCGCGGTCTTTTGCAAGCCACGCAGGCCGAAGCGCTCGATGAGGATGCCGAGCAGGCCGCATGCGATGGCGACGATGACAAAAGTCAGCGGCAGCGGCACCTGCAATTTTGTCATCACCACCCAACCCACATAGGCCCCGATCATGTAGACCGAGCCGTGCGCGAAGTTGATCAGATTGCCCACGCCAAAAATCAACGCCAGACCGACCGCGGTCAATGCATAGATGTTGCCAATCGCCAGGCCATTAATGGTCTGGTCGAGGAAGGTTTGGAGAAAGGATTCGGACATGGGTGGTTGGGGATAAATGTAGGTTTACTAATCTTTGGATGCCAGGACGAGCGCCGTCGTTTTGTAGGAGCGGGTCTCAGATCCACCCGATAGGCACGAAATTAAGCATAACGTTTACAAGAACCCAGCAAAAGGTATGGATTGAGTTTCGTTTCGGAGACCCCCGACCCCAAAAGGGGAGTCGCTGATGATTTCAATGACAACCCTTTAGGGGTCGGGGGTCCATTGGCAAAGCCATAACCAGTTTTTTGCTGGAAAAGAAGGTGAGTAATCCTTAATTTCGTGCTCTAGCTCATTGGTTCCTAAATCCAACTCGAAGCTACGGGCTTATTGCTTTCGAAAATTCGCTACCGAGCGCAGAAAATCACGCGGCCTTTTCACGTTCCGGCTGGCCCAGGGTTTGCAGCAGCCGATTGGCCCAGGCAAACATGGCGGTGGCGTGGATGATGTCGAGAATTTCAAGATCACCAAAGCCGGCCGCACGCAACGGCAACAGGTCTTCGGGCGTTACGGCATCGGGCGAATGAGTCAGCTTCACACTGAAATCGACAATGGCTTTCTCGCGCGGTTCCAATGGGGCTTCGACGCCGAGCTCGAAGATGTGTTGAATCACGTCAGTGGTCTTGGTCAGGTCGTTATACAGACGCGCATGCACCGAAGCGCAATACACGCAGCCGTTGTAGCGTGAGCCCGCCACGGCCGCCAGCTCACGTGCCCAGCGAGGCGAGCCGCCCCGGCCATACATCACCGCATTGAACAGCCGCGTGCGCCAGCGCAGCGCGATGGGATCGTGCGCGAGAGTGGCGTAGTAGGTGCCGATTTTGGCGAGGCCGCCGGGGGCTTCTTCCAACACGCTGGTTTGATCGGGCGTGAGGTTGCTGAGATCGATTGTTTGCAGCCACGGCCGCCAGTCGAGTTTGTCCAGCGTCCAATCCTTCACGGTCGTGCGGGTGTCTACAGTGCTTGCCACGCT
>JBBQST010000434.1:0-3935 GCA_038213625.1 Thermoflexales bacterium | reverse complement strand
TGCCTCATTAAAGGGACACCACCCAGCATCCGCGTGTCGGCGATATGCGCCGCGAGGACGACCCCATCAACAAGCTGTTTAAGGGCATCAACGACATGGCTCAGGAGTTGAACCAGGTGGAGGCCCTGCGCCAAGAGTTCATTTCCAATGTGTCGCACGAGATTCAATCGCCGCTGACCTCGATTCGCGGCTTTGCACGCGCGTTGCAAAATGACCAATTGAGCGCGCAGGATCGCGACCGCTACCTCGGCATCATCCAGACCGAAAGCATGCGCCTGTCCAAGCTCAGCGACAACCTGCTGGCCTTGGCGGCGCTGGAGTCCGACACCATGCGCTTTGAGCCGCAGCCCTACCGGCTGGACCGCCAGATTCGCAAGCTGGTGCTGGTATGTGAGCGGCAGTGGACGGCCAAAAACATCGACATGGAAGTGACAGTCGACGAGCTGAACATTTGTGCTGACGAGGATTTGCTCAGCCAGTTTTGGGTCAACCTGCTGCATAACGCCATCAAATTTACGCCCCAAGACGGCCGCGTGTGCATCAATAATCTGCACAAAGCATTCACGGCCATATCGAATTCAGTATCGCCGACAACGGCATTGGCATTGCCGATGAAAATCAGGCGCGCCTGTTCGAACGCTTCTACAAGGCCGACAAATGGTCGCCAACAAGTGGCCATCCTGGATGACAAAATCGGCGCAAACCCTATTGGCGGCGCATGGCGCTGACATCGTGGCGCTGCTGGCCGCGATGTCAGTCAAGATGAAAATCTACCGCATCCTGTTGATCCTATTCATCCTGTCTAAAAACGACTGAGTCTTTTTCAATTGCCGCTTTAATAGCGCCATGAATGTTTCCACCGTTGAGGACAAAATCGAAATGGGCCGGCGCGCGGCCGAGCAGGGCGCGACCCTCATCCGTGAGGCCATCGCGAAAAACGGCAGCGCCAATATCATCGTCGCCACCGGCGTCAGCCAGTTCGAGATGCTATCTGCATTGGTGCAAGCACCAGACATTCGCTGGGACAAAGTGACTGGCTTTCACCTGGACGAATACATCAGCATTCCCATCACCCATCCGGCCTCGTTCCGCAAATATCTGTGGGAGCGCTTTGTGTCGAAGTTGCCGCTGCCGCTCAACGCCTTTCACTACATCAACGGTGATGCGAGTGATGCGCGCGCCGTGTGCACAGACCTGGGCGCGCACATTCGCAACCTCACCATTGACGTGGCCTTTGTCGGCATCGGCGAAAACGGCCACCTGGCCTTCAACGACCCTCCAGCCGACTTCGAGACCGACACGCCGTATCTCGTCGTGGATCTGGATGAGGCGTGCCGCCGGCAACAACTGGGCGAAGGCTGGTTCCCGTGGCTGGCCGATGTGCCGAAGCAGGCCATCTCAATGAGCATTCGCCAGATCATGAAAAGCGAGCACATCATTGCCAGCGTGCCGGATGCGCGCAAGGCCGGGGCCGTGAAGGCGTGTTTGCAAGGGTCAGTGACGCCGGATGCACCGGCTTCGATCTTGCAGCACCACGCCGACACCACGGTGTATCTCGATGCCGCGTCTGCGGCGTTGCTGTAGATTATCGTGCAAACAAAAACTGTATGAATCTACTCGCCAACGATGTGTTCACCGGCCAGCCTATTGCAATTGAAATCGTGGATGCTGTGGCTCGCGTGCAACCGGCCAGCATCGCCGACCCGGAGTGCTACATCAGCCCGGCCTGGTGCGACATTCAGGTGAATGGGTTTGGCGGCTTCGATGCCAATGCGGCCGATACCCAACCCGCAGACATCACCGGCCTGGTGCGGCGGTTGTGGCAGGATGGGGTGGGGCGCTGCCTGCCCACGGTGATCACTCAATCGGCCGCGCACATCCAACATTGCCTGCGCGCCATTGCCACGGCTTGCGAGGCCGATGCAGCCGTGCGCGCGTCGATTGTCGGTATCCATCTTGAAGGGCCCTATCTCTCGCCGCTAGAGGGCGCACGCGGCGCACACCCGCCTGAGCATATTCGTCGGCCCGAGTGGGATGAGTTTCTGCGCTTTCAAGATGCGGCGCAGGGCGGCATTCGGTTGGTGACTCTGGCTCCTGAAGTGCTTGGTGCCATCGCATTTATTGGCAAGTTGGTGCAGGCCGGCATCGTGGTGGCGATTGGGCACTCGCTGGCGACGACCGATGAGGTTCGCGCGGCGGTGGATGCGGGTGCAACGCTCTCGACGCACCTGGGCAACGGTGCGCCGGCCATGTTGCCGCGCCATCCCAACCTCATCTGGGATCAACTGGCTGAGGATCGCCTGTTCGCCAGCGCCATTTTCGATGGACATCATTTGCCGGCCAGTGTGATGCGGGTGCTGTTACGCGCCAAGGGCATCGACAAAACGGTTTTGACCAGCGATGCTGTCGCGCTGGCCCACATGCCGCCGGGCATTTATGAGGGCCAAGTGGGTGGCAAGGTGGAGCTGAGTTTGAGTGGGCGCTTGTCGGTCTACGGCACGCCGTATCTGGCAGGGTCGGCCAGCAGCCTCAAAGACTGCATCGAGAACGCGCTGACGATGGCCGGCTGCACGTTGGCTCAGGCGTGCCAGATGGTGACGTTGAATCCGGCCGCGCTGTTGGAGTTGCCGGATGCGCCGGAGTCGTTTACGGTGTTTCGGTGGGGTGGCGGGCCGAGACTCCAAGTCATTGCCACGGTTGTGGATGGGCACGTGGTTTGGCAGGCGCAGTAGTTCTGCCCATGGAATGAAGTCGGCGCGGCATCCTGCCGAGAAGCCTCCATTCCAAGAGCGATTCGGTAGAGTGGTAGAGTGATTGAGTGAATTGGAAAGATCGTGCACGTGACACGTTTAGAGCAAATTGCGAGTTGGCATACGATGGATGACCCACCCCTAACCCCTCCCAAAGGGAGGGGGATTTCGCTCTCCCTTTGGGAGGGGCTGGGGGTGGGTTCATTTTCGGACACCAATCAGCAATCTGCTCTAATGTGCACGTGCACGATCTTCGTCCGAACGCATTAGCCAGCCGCGGCCGGCACATGCTCGCGCAGCCACACGCGCAGCGGCACATCGGCATCGGTGGGGGTGTAGTAGCCGTTGGCGTTGAGGCCATCGCCGAGCAGTTGCCGACGAATGGGTGAGCTGTGCGGCCACAGATCCTTCACCGTCATGTCATCCTTGGTGCGAATCCAGCGATAGCCGTAGCCGTAGAACAACACCTTGCGGGTGTGATCGGACCAGTTGGGGCTGGCCGAATGCCACAGCCGCCGGTCGAAGAACACGGCGGTGCCGGGCTTGGCCAGCACGGGCACCGCGCCGGCGGGCTGGCCAGTGCCGGTGGTCGGCCGCTCCAATGTGTCGTGCAAATGACTGCCTGGCACGACCCAGAAATTGCCGCGGCCTTCGACGCTGGTATCGGACAGGAAATAGGCCACCTTGAACGACAGCCGGGGGCGCGGGTGCGATTCCATCTCCAGATTCACCCGGCCGCTGTCCTGGTGCCAGCCGAAGGTTTTATCGTCGCGGGTCTTGCCGGTTGGCGGCGTCACAATCATGTGGGCGTGATACAGATAAATGTTCCAGCCCAGAATGCCCCATGCCTTGGGCAGAATTTTGGGGTAGTCCACCAAATCGGTGAAGGCGGGATCATCGCCGATGAAGTTGGGATAGAACAACGCGGTGCGCGAGTCGTGGCCGGCATCGACATGGCGCTGATAAATCTGATCCGTGGTCGCGGTCAATGCCGTCACCTGTTCGGGCGAGAGCGCATTTTCAATCATGAGCAGGCCGGTCTCGTTGAACTCGCGCCGCTCGTCATCGGTCAATTGATATTGCAGACAAGAGGGATCCATTTGTGCCTTCCTATATGAGTTAGCAATTCGGATTTTCACCCATCAAACGTCGCCGGTCAACAGACGCCGGCGCTCCGGTGGGGCG
>JBBQST010000433.1:0-3949 GCA_038213625.1 Thermoflexales bacterium | reverse complement strand
ATGGGCATGCACACCAAAGTGCTGGCAATCGAGTGGGCGCAATATGGCATTCGCGTCAATGGAGTGGGGCCGGCCCACACCGAAACGGAGATGACGTTGCAAAACATTCAGAAGGGCGTGATTGCGGTGGAGGCCTTGCAGAAGCGCATTCCGCTGGGTCGGCTCGCCAAGCCGCTGGATATTGCCAACGCCGTGTCGTTCCTGGTCTCAGACAAAGCCGGCTTCATCACCGGCCAGATGCTCTATGTCGACGGTGGCTATCTGGCCTACGGCTTCCTATAAGTCTGCCCGTGTAGCGTGATGGTAGAGACGTTGCGCGGGGACGTGATTCTGTTGAAATATGCCACAAAACAAACGGGGACGGAAGACGTTCCAGCGGAACGTCTCTACCACATTGGTATATCGTCCAGCGATCGCACCACGGTGGGCTTGCCAGCAGCGCGCAAGGCCGATTGGGTATCTTTGAGGCCGCTGCCGGTGAGTTGCAGCACCACCTCGTCGTCGGGGCCGATGGCACCGGCGCGGCGCGCCTTCACCAAACCCACATACGTGGCCGCGCACGCCGGCTCCACGAACACGCCGGTGTCGCGCCCCAGCACGGCCATTGCATCCAGCATCTCTTCATCAGTCGCTTCGATGAACGTGCCACCGGTCTCGCGAATCGCCCGCAGCGCCATGATGCCGTCGTTGGGCAGGTCCACGCTGATGCCGCTGGCGAGTGTGCTGGAGGGCATGCGCGTGATGTGCTCGGTGCCGCTTTGCCAGGCCTGAAACAGGGCCGGAGCCAGTCTCGCCGTCACCCCGATGAAACGCGGCATCCGCTCAATCCACCCCAGCGCCAGCAAATCCTTGAACCCCTTGTGCACGCCGCTGATGATATTGCCATCGCCGACCGGCACGATGACGACATCGGGGGAGCGGAAAGATGGAGAATGGGAAATGGGGAATGGGATTGTCTGTGCTGTTCCCCTTCCCCATTCCCCACGCCCCATTCCCCCTTCCCCTTTCCCCATCCGCGCCAACTGCTCGCAAATTTCATAGGCCGCGGTTTTCTTGCCTTCGCGGGTATAGGGGTTCAGGCCGGTGCTGCGGTTGTACCAGCCAAAGCGCTCGGCAGCGGCGCTGCACAGCGCCACCGCGTCGTCGTAGCTGCCCGGCACGGCGTAGACGGTTGCGCCGTGAATGAGAATGCCGGCCAGCTTGCCCTCGGGCGTGCCTTCGGGCACAAACACGATGGCTTGAATGCCCGTGCCCACGCTCATCGTCGCCAACGCGGCAGCGGCATTGCCGGTGGACGCGGTCACCACCACCTCGGCCCCCATCTCCAGCGCACGCGCAACCACCATGCTGCTGGCGCGATCTTTGAATGACGCGCTCGGCAACCGGCCGTCATCCTTGAGCCAGATGGCGCGAATGTCGAGGCCTCGTTCCAGCGCCGCCGCACGATACAGCGGCGACCAACCCAGAGATGACAGCGGCGTGGGGCCAGATCGAGCCGAGGCCGGCGCAATGCTGTCGTAACTCAGTGGTAACAGAAATGCGTAGTGCCAGACACTACGGTCAGGCACGCCCACCATGTCGGCGGGGTTCACGAGCTCGGCGATGGCCGCATAGTTGTAAACGGCATCGAGATTGCCGCCATCTTGGGTGCAGGTGTAGCGCGTTGCTTCAACACTATATTCCGCGCCACAGGTGGTGCAGCGAAAGCCAAGTAGATAGGGGTTGTGCATGTCTTAAAAAAGCAAGCCTATGAGTAGGGGCGTCCGGCGGACGCCCGCACAAAATTAAGGATTTCAAATGGGTGAGTTGCACCACGTATTCAATGACCTTAATTTTATGCCTATGGGTCATTCATCTCGACGCGCCCCGACCCACATCTGCAGATTAAGCTGTGGTCTTGGCCCGCACTTGTGCGATCACATCGCCCAGCACTTCCACGGCCTCGTCAATATCCGCCGTCGAGGTCATGCCCATGTGGCCGATGCGAATGATCTTGCCTTGCAGCCGGCACTGGCGCATAGCACTTTGTCGCCGGGAGAAGTGGTGCCGCACAATGTCTGCATCGTCGTGCACACCGTTTTAACCAGAGCCTGACCTTCTGCGCCGCGATGATTGATGATTTGACGATTCATGGCGTCCAAAATACGCTGAGGCAGAGGAGCGGGACCGGGAAGTCGTAAGTTCATGGAGGTCAATGCTAAACGATGTGGACGACCTCGCGGGTTTTGAAAACCTGCGAGGTCTCTCCCCGACTCACCCCGCACCGCTAACACCCCGCCAATACCTCGGCTTTACAATCCCAACCATGCTGCCAGATTATCGGGTTCGCCAGAGAGATTATTTGTTGGAGATCAGCCGAGCCCTCACCTCGCGCCTGGATTTGACAGAGGTGTTGAAATTAATGCTGCAGCGCAGCACCGAAATTTTGGACGGCCAGGCGGCCCTCATTGCGCTGGTCGAGCCCGGCAGCAGCGGTGAATCCCAATATCGCATCCGCCAGGCCTACGGCATTGCCCGGCCGCTGCTGGACCAACTCATCCCCATGCTGGCCAAACACACCAGCATCGACGAGGCCGTGGAGGCGCTGGAGCAGCACCTGATCAACATCGCCAAGCAGTCGGGGCTGGGCAGCTGGCAGGTGGTCAAACTCCCATTAAATGTCGGCGGCGATTTTCTCGGCATGATGTATGTGTTTCGCATCGCCGGCGGCGCATTCACCGCCAACGAGCGGCGCGTGTTGCAGAGCTTTGCCGAGCAGGCCGCCATTGCCGTGAACAACGCCCGCCTCTATCAGCAGGTGGCCCAGGAAAAGCGCCGGCTCGATGCCATTCTGGAATACTCCGCCGACGGCGTCATCATCATGGATGGTGCCCATCACATCACCACGTTTAACCGCTCGCTGGCCGCGCTCAGCGGGCTGAGTGCGACTGAGGTGTTGGGCAAAAAATTTGAGGAGGTGATGCCGCTGTTGAACAAGCGGGCCGGCACCACCCTGGAAGAAGCCGAAGCCATGGGCTGGCCGATCATTGGCGCGTCAACGCCCCTATTCGTAGAGGCCGATATTCAACGGCCGGATGGCAAAAAGGTCGGGGTCGAAATCACCTTTGCGCCCACATTCGACCGCACCGACAGCCGCCAAACCAGCCGGCTGGTCAACATCATCGCCAACGTCCGCGACATCTCGCGCTTTCGGCAGGCCGATGATATGAAGTCGACGTTTATCTCGGCCGTGTCGCATGAGCTGAAGACGCCGATCGCGCTCATCAAGGGCTATGCCAGCACGCTGCGCCGCAATGACGCCAACTGGGACGAGGCGACGCTGAAGGACAGCCTGGCCGTGATCGAAGAGGAGAGCGACCGGTTGACCGAGCTGGTTGAAAACCTGCTGGATGCCTCGCGGGTGCAATCGGGCAATTTCAGGCTCTCACCGGTGGAATTGGACATTGATGATCTGGTGGTGCGGGTGGCGCGCAAGTTCCGCAACCAGGAGATGAAGCACGAGATTGTGGTGAATGTGCCGGTGGACGTGCCGCTGGTGCAGGCCGACGAAGCACGCATCACCCAGGTGCTTAATAATCTCATCTCCAACGCCATCAAATATTCGCCCGAAGGTTCTGAAATCCACATCAGCAGCACCGTGACACCCAATGAAGTCGTGATCACCGTGGCCGATCAGGGGATTGGCATCTCGGCCGAGGACCAGGCCAAACTGTTCGATCGTTTCTTTCGCACTGACGTTGCCATTAAAAAAAGCATCCCCGGCACCGGCCTGGGTTTGTTTCTGTCCAAAGCCATCGTCGAGGCACACGGCGGCCGCATCTGGGTGGAGAGTCAAGGCACCACCGGCATCGGCCTGGCCGGCACGGGCTCACGATTCAGCTTTAGCCTGCCGCGTTCGCAACCCTTATTGAGCGATGGCAAACTCACGACTGGCAAATCTACCTCGGTC
>JBBQST010000432.1:0-3962 GCA_038213625.1 Thermoflexales bacterium | reverse complement strand
CAACACAAAGACTCAAAGGGCATCATCGAGGTCACAAAAAGGCTGCAATTTAAGGACTTCGTGAACTGGGTGTCCTCGCGGTGAAAATCGGCCGGTCAAATGCTATCCTGAAGACGGCATTGACTTTTCATATCTCACTTCTAAAATAGTGTCAATTAAACACTAAGCAAGCATTTTTGGAGGACATCCTGCATGACTCTGGTTCAAACTTCCCGGCCCTTTTTGAATTATCTGGACAGCTGGCTGGCGAATCTGCCGCCGGCCAAACTGAGCAAAGTCATCACCGCGCCGGAGAACACGGCGGTGTTAGGCGTCGACATCATCAATGGCTTTTGCACGGTCGGCCCACTCGCCAGCCCGCGCGTGCAAAACATCGTCAAACCCATCGTCAAGCTGTTTAAGGCCGCCTACAAGCGCGGCGTGCGCAATCTGGTGCTGACCCAGGATACCCACGAGCCCGATGCCGTGGAATTCGCCAATTACCCGCCACACTGTGTGCGCGGCCATATCGAAAGCGAGTCGGTGCCCGAGTTTAAGAAGTTGCCGTTCTACGACAAATTTCAAATCATCGAGAAGAACTCAATTTCGTCGGTTCACAACACGCCATTTAACAAGTGGCTGGAAGCGCATCCCAACCTCGACACCTTTATCGTCGTCGGCGACTGCACCGATTTGTGCACCTACCAGATGGCCATGCACCTGCGGCTGCATGCCACTGCTCACCAGCGCAAAGTTCGGGTCATCCTGCCCGAGGATTGTGTGCAGACCTATGACACGCCGGTAAAAGTGGCCACCAAGCTCGGCATTCCCGCGCACGATGGCGATCTGGTGCATACCGTGTTCCTCTACAACATGGCCAGCAACGGCATCGAAGTGGTCAAGAGCCTGACCTGAGTTACCTTCGTGGTGAAAATCCGAAATCTCAGTCGATGAGTTTGGCGCGGTAAAACGCCACAATCCGATCGATAAACGTGGTGTAGCTGCGGCCCTGCAAACTGTGCGGTTGCCCAGGATAGGTGAAGTAGTCCACATCCTTGCCCAGCCCTTCCAACTGCTCGGCCAGCGTGTCTGACCACGCCGGTGGCACATCGCGATCGCTGCCGCCGTGATGAATTTGAATGGCCGCGGTCACGTCGCCTAGATAGTTCACCGACGAAATCAAGGCCCATTCTGCCGCCGGCACATCCTCCTCCGGTTGGCGGCTACCTCGATTCCAAAAGTTCTTGATGCGATCCATATTGAGCACTTCATCCGCATTCATCGAGCCATATAACACCGCCGCTTTAATGTCCTGCGTGTTCACCGTCAACACCCGCTGGGCTATGCCGCCGCCCATCGAGTGGCCCCAAATGCCGAGCGCGCCGGCCTTGGCCTGTGGCAACTGCTTCACCTGCTGAATCAAGTTGAGCACATCGATGGCATAGCCGGTGCGAAACAAATTGGGACCATCCTCGGACTGGCCGTGGCCGCGATAGTCCGGATGCACCACCAGAAAGCCATTGCGAGCCAGGGCATCGGCATCGCGCGCTGTATAGGTCACGGTGCGATAGGCCCGCATATTCACGTGGCCGTGCAACACCAGAATCACCGAAAACGGCCCTTCCCCCTTGGGCGTGTTCATGAAGCCGAATTGTTTCAGGCCGTCGCTGGTGTAGCTGATCAGGGTGCGGGTAAACGCCGGCGTCACGGCCAATACCCGCTCAATACGAATGCCATCGCCGCCGTAGCTGCGCGCACGCAATGCGTCAATATGCAGGTCGGCGGCCACATCAGACGCGCTGGTTTTAATGCTGGGTAATGCCGTGGGTGCAGGCGTTTGGGCGTGGCCGGGTGTCGCGCCTAGCGTGCCGATTAGCACAGCGGCCAATACCAGCGCGCGGCAGCCCCAATTTTGACGATGATTTAGCACAGGAATTAAGTCCATGCCATGCCGTATACGCCATGCAGTTTGGCACAAGCTGAGCGAACCCTAAGTCTTCAGGGCTGGGCGGACATGACCGGCGCAAATCTTGCTATGGCACTCACAGCAATGACTCGCCTGACCAATATTTTTGCCGGCTTATTTAGGGTGATGTGGGTGCCAAAAACGCATCATGCTCGCGAATGACTTTGAGCCATAGGTTGGCGTGCATATCCAGACCTTCGTTCGAAAAATGGCAGCTATCGAAGCGAAAGGTTTCATCGAGCACATCGGTATCGGGGCCGGCAAAAATCCCCTGGGCCGGATTCACCAGATCTTGCTGCGCCTGACGAATCTCGGGATTGGGGGTAAAGGCGCTACAGCGAGTGGTCACGGCCACAAACGCCGGCGCATCCACGCCCTGCTGACGAATGGACGCCAGCATGGACCGAAAGCGCTCCTCGTACTCCTGCGTGCTGGTGCCGAGCACGGCATCACTCTCACCCTGATGCCACAGCAAATGCGTAAAGGTGTAGCCGGCCTCAGTGGCCTCATCAATGTTGCGCAACAAATCTTTGTGCAGGATGCCGCCCGGCGCCCACTCCGAAATCTGGGTCGCGCCGATGGCCGCCGGCACGAACACCACCCGGTCATATAGTTTGGCGTCGATCAACTTATCACCCAGCCGCGTCCACACACTGCCCCCATTGCCATTGGCACCCGGCAAAGGGTCTTTGGCGCGCGCGTAGCGGCCGCGAAAAAAGCTGAACACGCGTGGCCCGGCCGTGCGAGGGCTCTCGCCCCAATTACCGGCATTGGATTGACCAAACACCAGCGCCACCATCACCCGCTGGGTGCGAGCCGGCCGTGAGGTTGCCGTGCCTGCCGCTGTGGGTCCAGGCAGCGCAGGCGCAGCCTCCACCGACTGCGTCATCCATCCCAACACCAGCGTAAAAACTACTGCCAACGAAAACCGTGCCCAGGTTGGTCTGCTCTGTTTCAGCCACGCACTCATAAATAAGCCTGCACAATATCCTTCTCGATTTGCAGTCCGCGCCACTCATCCGGGCCTTCGCGGTCGTCATAGATCAGGGTATGCGGGCCATCGAACTGAGCCGCACGCAACATGTCCAGACAGCGCACATAGTCTTTGCGGTCAATTTCGTAGGCCGATGAGAAATGAGCTTTGGCATGCGATGACTCGGCAAACTGCGCGATCTGGGCCAGATCCTCATATTTGCTCGGCTGGTCCCAATTCCCAAAGTCAAACTTCAAGCTCAACTGACCATCCATCTCCTTGAGCATCCACAGCAGTTCAGCCGGCCGTGCCACCAGGCCAAACCAATTCTCGATGGTGAGCTTGACGCCGTGTTGCTGTGCTTTGTCGGCCAGTTGCTTCAAGCCTTTCAAACTCATTTGCAGCGTCTCCGGCGTGGGGTCCTGCCGGCCCGCGATCACCCGCACCGTGTGTGCGCCCAACGCCTGGGCAGTGGGAATCCACGACTCAACCCAGGCTAAATCACGCTGTGCAAATTGGGGATGAGTGATGTCGCCGGCATCCACCAGCAACGTCCACAGCGTCACGCCGGCACGCTCAAGTTCCACTCGAAGCTCGCTCAGATAACCAGCATCGCAGTTGGGTAAATGAAAGTGACACAGGTCTAGCGTGGTGATGCCAAAGGCCGCGATGCGGGCAGGCAACTCGAGCGCCGTAAATTGAGCCGGCTTGGAGGGTTGCGAACCCACCTGACCGCCGCGCTCCGGCCCATAGAAGGGCGCGTTGCCCAGATTACGATGCAGACTCCATGATGAAACCGATAGTGTTGGCATAAATTCATTGACCTCGAAATAATTTTTTGGAAGCGTTTCAACTCTTTTCAAAAAGAACAGAATTTGGACAGAATCAGTTGTTAAAAAATTTGGCTCTCCGGCCTTTAGCGGGAAAGCTCGGAAATAGCAGGTTGCGATTTGGGCTCAAAGGCGACCAAAATGTGCAGGCGGAGAGATTCAAATTTACGAAAGCCGAAAGCGCGCCTGAGGATCAGTTTAATTTTGGTGTTGA
>JBBQST010000431.1:0-3963 GCA_038213625.1 Thermoflexales bacterium | reverse complement strand
TCGATATTTTGTTTAACAATGCCGGCATCATTCGGCGAAGCAAAGCCGTGGAATTTAGCGAGGAAGATTGGAATGCCGTGCTCAGCATTAATCTGAACGCGGCCTTCTTTTTGTCACAAGCTGCCGGCAAGCACTTCATCGTGCAGCAACAGCCGGGCAAGATCATCAACACGGCCTCGATGTTGTCGTTCCAGGGTGGCCTGTTTGTGCCCAGCTATGCCGCAGCCAAGAGCGCGATTGTCGGCATTACGCGCGCGCTGGCCAATGAGTGGGCCAGGCACGGCATCAATGTGAATGCAATTGCGCCAGGCTACTTCGAGACGGAGGTGACGGCCGGCATTCGCAGCGACGTGCAACGCACCGAGGTCGTATTGAGTCGCATTCCAGCCGGCCGGTGGGGCAAGCCGGAAGACTTGCAGGGCGCGGCGGTGTTCCTGGCCTCGGCCGCCTCAGACTATTTGCACGGCTCCATCGTCGCGGTCGATGGCGGCTGGTTGAGCAATTAGGCTCCGCCGGCGCGCACCTTATCCAGCAGCTTCTCTTGCGCATCCCTGGCCAGGAAGGGCTGAACCTCGGCGAGCGCAATGGCAATGTCATCCGAGTAAGACACGTATTGCTGGCCGTCCACAGTGATGGCCCACGGAATGTGGGTGGGGCCCTGGGATGTGGTGGAGAAGACGATGGTGTGGCCGCCAGTTTGTACGCGAATCTCCAGCGATGGGTAATCGTCGGTGTGGCTGAAGTAGGGCCGATAGGGCTCGGACACAACTGGCGTGCTTGCCAGTGCGGTCAGGAAGGGGGTCATGACGCTGGCTGGCACGCTGATGGCCACGGTGTCGCTGATGCCATCGCGATAACCGGCTGCCTCCAGATGCGCCATGCCCTCGTAGGTGCCGTTAGTCAACGTCAATGCAGATTGATTCACGATGGGCGCGAGTGGGCTGTAGCCGGTCCAGTTGAGATTGAACAGAACCTGGGTGGTGGCCGCGGCATCGAACAAGGGCAGCGCCGTGTTGCTGGATGCGGTCACTACCGGCAACGGCTTCCTGTCCGGCCCCAGCTTGCGCAGGAAAGATTGCGTGTCGCCGCGGGTATCGCCCACCGACACCAGCAATACCTCCCCAAACACGCGCGCCGTCATGATGGATTCGTCGTCGCTGGTGAGTTCGACGGTGCCGTCATCCTGAATCAACCACTGGCCGGTTCTTTGCGGCGTCTCGCCCACTGCATTGCCGATGGTCATGCTGAAGGCACCATCGGCAGCGAGGTCGTAGTAGAAGGCGGTGTCCATGCTCCAGTGGCCCACCAAATCGGCTTGGCTGGGAACCGCATCGGTGGAGGCAGGTTCTGGGGCCGGTGTAGGTGTTTCGTTCATGGCAAATGCCGGTGTCGGTGTTGGAGTGATTTGCGGCGGTGCAGCACTGGCGCGCACGGCCGCCATTTGCGAGGGCGGCACGATCTGGCACGCGCCCATCAGCAGGGTTGGAAGTAGGAGTGCGGCCGTGGCCGCGCGTTTGGTTGAAATCAGTTTCGCAGACATGCAAACAGTCTAACGGCCTGGGTTCACACAGGCTTGATAGCTTGATGACATTTGTTGGCACATCCAGTAGTTTGTCAAAGCAAAGACTTTAGGTTAGTTCAAGGGCGAACCTGAGACTTGATGGAAACCATTAACTTAAGCCGTCATTCCCGCGGAGGCGGGAATCCAGTGCTGAATCGACTGTCGCGTCGGGGTTACGCCTAGATTCCCGCCTCCGCGGGAATGACGTGGTTACGTAAAGTCTTTGCCCCGACATCGCACACAACGGACTTTCGAATTGCCCTAGACACATCACCTATGTTTGACAAAATTTCAACATTGCGCCGATGCCTTCAAACTGAAACCGAATGTGCCACAATGCAGATTGCAACGATTTGAATCATGTCTACTCAACTTTTTTCAGCGTCTGCCATTACGCTTACACCCGACTCCGCCCGTGCTCATGTTCAAGATTTTCTAGCCGCCCTCAAGCCCGATTTGCGCGGCGAAGCCCATGCCGATGCGATGACCAAAGCGCTCTACTCGACTGATGCGTCGAACTACCAGATTGAGCCGCTGGCTGTGGTCATTCCCAAAGACCAGAACGATGTCATCGCCACGATCAAACGCGCGGCCGAGTTTGGCCTGCCCGTCTTGCCACGCGGCGGCGGCAGCAGCCTGGCCGGCAGCACCGTCGGTCGCGCCGTCGTGCTCGATATGAGCAAGTATGTGCGCGAGGTGATCTCGATTGATGTGGAACAGCGCCGCGCACGCGTTCAACCCGGTGTGCCGCTGCAAGTGCTGAATAACCAGCTTGCCAAACATGGCCTCAAGTTCGGCCCTGATCCGGCCAGCGCCGTGGTGTGCACCATGGGCGGCATGATCGGCAACAACTCGACCGGCTCGCATTCCATCCTGTATCACATGACCGCGGACAATTTGCACGCCACGAATGTAGTGTTATCCGATGGCACGCCGGTGCGCTTTGAACCCACCTCGCGCCGCGACATCGGCGGCAAGATTCTCAGTGCGGCCAGTCCGCTCGAAGCCATGATCTGGCAGAGTGTGCCGAGCATTATCGAACGTGCGCGTACGGCGTTGGATGCGCGCCGGCCCGACACGTGGCGGCGCTGCGGCGGCTACAACCTCGACCGTTTGCTGGCGCAAGACCCATCGAATGCCAACGAGCTGATCAACTTTGCCGAATTGATTTGCGGCAGCGAAGGTTCGCTGGCCGTGCTGACTGAGGCTGAGCTAAAGCTGGTGCCGTTGCCGACGAAGTCCAGCATCGTGTTGGTGGCCTTCGACGATCAGAATGCGTCGCTGGAGGCGGTGCCGCACATGCTGGCGGCCGACCCCAGCGCCATCGAACAGATCGACCGCTTCCTGATGCGCATGCAGCGCGAGGCCGGCGGCGATTACAGCATCACTCGCTTCATCGGCACCGATGACCCGGACTCCGTGCTCATCACCGAGTTCTACGGCGAGACCGAGGCCGAGCTGGCCGCCAAGATGGATCACCTGGAGCGTATTCTGGCCCGCAGTAGCAGTGGTTATCGCACTTATCGCTTCACCGACGAGCCTTCCAAAAAAGCTGTGTGGCAGATGCGCAAGGCTCAGGCCGGCCTGCTGATGCGGCAGCGCAGCGAGATGAAACCGCTGAACTTCATCGAGGATGTAGCGGTGCCGGTGCAGCATCTGGCGGCGTATATTCGCGCGTTGACCAAGGCTGCCGACGACCTCGGCTTGCAGGTGACGATGGGCGCGCACGCCAGCGCTGGCTGCTTGCACGTTGGCCCGTTTGTGAACCTGAAGTCCGCTGCCGATGTGGCCAAGATGCAGGAGCTGACCCAGGCGGCGGCCGATCTGGTGCTGAACTACAAGGGCGTGCTCAGCAGCGAGCACGGCGATGGCCTGGCCCGCAGTTGGCTGAACCGGCACGTGTTTGGCGAGGATATTTACAAGACCTTCCAGCAGGTCAAGCGCGCCTTCGACCCTAAAAACATGATGAATCCTGGCAAGGTGGTCGATGGCCCGCCGATGACTGAGAACCTGCGCATGGGGCCGGCGTATCAAACGATGCACCTCGATACGCAGTTCGATTGGAGCGCCGACGGCGGCTTTGCGAATGCGGTGGAGCAGTGCAGCGGCGTGGGGTATTGCCGCAAGGTCGACAGCGGCACGATGTGCCCGAGCTACATGGTGACGCTGGACGAGCGGGATGCGACGCGTGGCCGGGCGAATGCGCTGCGCAATGCGCTGGCCGGCAATTTGCCACAGTCTGAGCTGTATGGCGAGGATATGCACAACGTGTTTGATCTGTGCGTAGGCTGCAAGGCATGCCAGACCGAGTGCCCATCGAGTGTGGACATGGCGCGAATCAAGAGCGAATGGCTGCACGGTTATAACCAGCAGCACGGCGTCTCGTTGGGGTCGTGGATGTT
>JBBQST010000430.1:0-3969 GCA_038213625.1 Thermoflexales bacterium | reverse complement strand
TGTGTCTGGCCATGAACAACCGGCCGGAGGATCTCAAGTTTGTGATGGTGGACCCCAAGATGGTGGAGCTGACCCGTTTCACCGGCCTGCCGCACATCATTGGCAAACCCGAGAGCGACATCGACCGAATCCCAGCCGTGTTGCATTGGGTGACCAAAGAGATGGACGACCGCTACAAGAAGTTCTCGCAGGTCGGCAGCCGTAATCTGGCCGACTACAACGAGATCATGGTCAAGCGCGGCGAGGAGCCGTTGCCGCGCATTGTGCTGATGATCGACGAGCTGGCCGACTTGATGATGCAGTCGCCCATCGAGACCGAGAAGATGCTGTGCCGGCTGGCCCAGATGGCGCGGGCCACCGGCATTCACATGGTGGTGGCGACGCAGCGGCCGTCGGTGGATGTGGTCACGGGTCTCATCAAAGCCAACTTCCCGGCCCGCATTTCATTTGCGGTGGCCAGCAGCACCGACAGCCGTGTGATTCTGGATCAGGTCGGTGCCGAGAGTTTGCTGGGCCGGGGCGATATGTTGTTTCTCAATCCCGAGAACGGCACGCCGATGCGGGTGCAAGGCTGTTTGATCACTGAGAAGGAACAGGACAGGGTCATCGAGTGGTGGCGCGAACAGATGGAGGCCGAGAAGGGCGATAGCCAGGAGGCCAAACCTGCCGAGCCCGAGGAGTATGTGGCCAATCGCAAGCCGGAGATGGAGACGCCATGGGATACCGCTGTGGCCGAACTGGCGGCTGCGCGGCAAATGGCCGGCGGTGGCAAGAGTGGCCGCGGCAATTCATCATCAGGTTCCGGCTCCATGGATGGCGATGACGGCGACGACGACTTGATCAAGCGTGCCATGGACATCATCCAAACTTCGGGCAACGTCAGCACTTCGCTCTTGCAGCGCAAATTGCGCATCGGCTATCCCCGCGCGGCCCGGCTGATGGAAGAGCTGCAAGAGATGGGCTACGTGGGCGGTGCCAGCAAGCAGGCCGGCAAGGGCCGTGAAGTGCGCACGCCAGCGGCGGAATCGGACGACTGAGGGCTCGGCTCAAAAGCCGCGATGATGGATGACGCCTGAGTTCGAGAACGGCTCGTTAGAGCAAATCGCGAGATGGCATGCGATGGATGACCCACCCCTAACCCCTCCCAAAGGGAGGGGGATTCCGCTCTCCCCTCCCTTTGGGAGGGGCTGGGGGTGGGTTCATTTTCGGACACCAATCAGCAATCTGCTCTAGTCAAGACCTCGTTTGAAATTTATGCGCACGTCTGAACACAAGTGCCGAGAAGCCTCCATTCCAAGAGCGGTGGCAGAGCTGAAGTGATGGTGAATGCAAAGTCGGTTGACAGCCACGAACGTCCAGCGATAAATCGCCGGCCTACAGGTTGGCACCCGATGAATCGGGCTTTAAACCGGCTTCAGCCGGAGCCATGGTGTAGCCCGGCGATGCCCGATGCTGCATCGGACTATCGCTGGGCGGCTTGGCCGGCACGAAACTGACTTGGCATTCACCATCGAGCTGCAGCAAGCGGACATTGCGAATAAATGCAGGCGTGATACAACGGCATATTCATGCAAACAAATATCGTTCTGACCCTGACCGGCGCGGATCGCATCGGCCTCGTTGAAGAGGTGACGCGGCTACTGGTGGTGCGTGGCGGCAACATCGAAACCAGCCGGATGACCCGATTGGGCGGCGCATTTGCCATTCTGATGCTGGCCGCGTTGCCCCAGGATCAACTGGACGGGTTGGATGCGGCCTTTGAGTCGCTCAAGGCGAAGGGATATAAGTTCACCGTCAGCCAGATCGAGCCAGTATCGTCGAGCGAGTTGCACGCGGGCTGGGTGCCGTATCAGATCGAGGTGATCGGCGCCGACCACGAGGGCATCATTCATCAAGTAGCGCAGGCGCTGGCCCAGCGCGGCATCAACATCGACACGATGGACACCAGCACTACGCCGGCTCCCATGAGTGGCGATCCGCTGTTCACGATGAAAGCGCTGGTGTATGTGCCGCCCACGCTGGCCGACCCCGATTGGCGCACGGCGCTGGAGGCTACGGGGCAGCAGCTGAATGTGGATATTGATGTGAGGCCCAAAGGCTAAGAGTCTTGGATTTTGGAATGGAGGCTTTAGCCGACTCTGCATGTGAGGACGCGGATACAGAGTCGGCTAAAGTCTCCATTCCATTGCGGGGACAGGCACTCAAATAGCCACCTTAAACTTTATTAACACGCCGATAGCGGGCAGAAGATTTGTGCTATTGTTAGCCGAAGAACAAGCGCAGAACTAATCTAATTGGTTTTGCGCTTTCTGTTTCTCAGGGTCTCGCGGGCTTATGATCAAGTAGCTAGCGGCCCATTGCCAGCAGCCAAATCCCTATGTCCTTTGTCCACTTGCACTGCCACTCCGAATACTCGATGCTCGACGGCTACAGCCGCGTGAAAGGGCTGGCCAAGCGTGCCAAAGACCTGGGTATGCCGGCCATCGCCCTGACCGACCACGGGGTAATGCACGGCGCGATTGAGTTTTATGACGCCTGCAACGATGCCGGCGTGAAGCCCATCATCGGCATCGAGAGCTACCTCACCAAATGGGGCCGCGGCATGAAGGACCGCGACAACCAGATCGACCGTCAGCCGTATCACCTGCTCTTGCTGGCCCAGAACAACAAGGGTTATCAGAACCTCATGCGCATGGCCACCCTGTCGCAGTTGGAGGGTTTTTATTACCGGCCGCGCGTCGACCATGCCACGCTGAAGGAGAACGCCGAGGGCGTCATTTGCACCAGCGGCTGCCTGGCCGCCGAAATTCCTCGCCTAATTTCGCAGGGGCAGGAAGAGCAGGCCAAGCGGCAGTTACTGTGGTATCGCGAGGTGTTCGATGATCGCTTTTACATCGAGCTGCAAGAGCACGACATCGACGAGTTGAACACGGTGAACACCACGTTGATCTCGTGGGCCAAAGAGCTGGGCTTGCCGCTGATCGCGACCAATGACGTGCACTACGTCAAGAAAGAAGATGCCATCGCCCACGACCTGATGTTGTGCATCCAGACCTCGGCCCTGTATTCGGCCCAGGATCGTATGCGGATGAACAACGACTCGTACTACCTACGCACGGCCGACGAGATGAAGCGCCTCTTCGAGCCGATTGCGTCGGAGGCGATTGCGAACACGCTGCGCATTGCCGATCAATGCAACGTCTCGCTCAAGACCAAGCAGTGGCATTTGCCGTTGTACAAGCGGCCCGAAGTATTTACCAGCGACGACGATTTCCTGCGCTATTTGTGCGAGATCGGCTTCGAGGATCGCTACGGCATTCCCGCGCGCGAAGACGGCACCTGGGTGGGACGCACCGCCAATGGCCTCCAAATGAAGGACAACGATCTGCTTCGCTGGGCGATGGCGGGTCAGGCTAATCTGGTCGGCATTCCCATGGCCGAGTATTACACCGACGAGGACACGCCCATCAAGCTGACTCGCCTCAGCCCACTGGCGCTGGCTGTGGCCGATAGCATGCTCACCATGTCACCGCGCCGGTTGCGCGAACGGCTGCAATTCGAGTTGAACGTCATCATCAGCATGGGCTTTAGCAGCTACATGGTGATTGTGTGGGACTTGATTCGGTTTTGCCGCGAGAAGGGGATTTGGTGGGATGTGCGCGGCTCGGCCGCTGGCTCCGTCGTCAGCCACGTGCTAATGCTGACTAACATCGAGCCAGTCAGCAATGACCTGTTTTTCGAGCGCTTTTTGAACCCGGAGCGCGTGACCATGCCCGATATCGACATGGACTTTCCGGACGATCAGCGCAATATGCTGGTCGACTACACCATCGAGAAATACGGCAAAGAGCAGGTCGCCCAGATCATCACCTTCGGCACCATGGCTGCCCGCGCCGCGCTCAAAGACATGGGCCGCGTGCTGGATATTCCGCTGAATGAAGTGACGCGGGTGACCTCGTTGGTGCCGAA
>JBBQST010000429.1:0-3984 GCA_038213625.1 Thermoflexales bacterium | reverse complement strand
GACTCCCCTTTAGGGGTCGGGGGTCTCCGATGCAAAACTCTACCCAGAACCAAAGTCTGAGCGAGAACTCAATTACTAGATTCGCACAACGCCCCAATCTCGGCATCCAACGCCTGCATCATCAACATGGCCTCATCCGTGTTATTCCCAAGTTGGGCAAAGGTCGTATTCACCCGCGCGGCAAACTGCGGTGGCGCAAGCGCAAATTGCCCGGCCAGCGCCACCGAGCCCTTCTCATTGAGATACCACGCCTCGTTCAAAGCGAATAACGTTTGCACCATACAGAATGTGGCGCGAGAGAAAAGCATGCTCACGTAGGCCAAATCACCACGATTCAGACTTTTCTCGCAGTTGGCCAGACAGAAGCCGACCTCCCAGGCAAAGCGAGTGATAACGGCTTTCTGAAGTGCTTCGGGGTACGGCAAGAGCGCGGCTTTTAAATCGGCCACAACCTCCATCAAATCCCACAACATCTGGCACACTGCCACCTCACCCGCGTAAATGAACGAGGGGAAACCTGCTGGGTGGCCAGCTTGATCGTTGAGGGTGAAGCGGCCACCCAGGCAATCCTGCACCACCTGTGTCACGCGGCGCATATCGCGATAGATCAGATCGACCGGCGTGTTGCCGATGCGCAGCCATCCGCCGCCGGTCACCCACGGCCCCCAGCCACCAATCGGGGTGCATAAGTTGGGCCGGTGTTCGTCATCCAGTTCCGTTGCAATGCGGTTTAGCGCGTCAATGTCGAAGGTCGCATCGTCCTGGTAATACAAGCCGATGTCCCAATCTGAGGTATTGCTGGCGGTGCCTCGGCCGCGTGAGCCGCCCAAGACAATGGCTACGATGCCAGAGACGGTTTGCAGCCGGGCAAGGATGGGTTGAAGAAAAGAATCCATGGCGGAAAAAGCGTATCGGCGAGTGATTGGCGTTCAAAACGCGTTCACTCGCCGATATGCAACGGGTCTATTCGACTGTGCTGATCCTACTGATTGCCCATCGTCGGCAATGGCTGCGTTGCAGACCCAGGGTTGGTTACCTGAACCTCGGTTAAGCGCATGACGCGCTCAATGGCTTGCTGATTGGCCCGTGTGTTTCGCTCCACATCGGCCAGCGCCAGCAATTCATTCGCCTTCACGATCCAGGAGATACCATTGGCAATGCCGAACACGATGACGATGATCGTCAAAATGTTTGAGCCGCCACCCATCCAGGATGTCGCCTGACCCAGAGCAAGGCCACCTACAATGCAGGCGATGATGAACACAATCCCCAGAATCACCAGCACCCAGCCACCAATTCGCAGAAGCCCGTATTTGCTAGGTACATTCATTGACAGGAGTCTCCTCGACTAGTTCAACGTGAGAACAGGGCTACCCAACTTCTGAGCACCCGGAGCCAACGGGAAGCGCAGGGCCAACTCGACATTGGCATCTTTCAAGCTCGGCAACAGCGTCGTCACCAAGTCATTCAGGCCGGCATACTCCGGATAGGTGTTCAACGCGGTGAACAACTCTGCACCGTTCTTCAGATACTCATCGTTCCACACGATGCTGGGCAACGGCTTGTCGTTGACACCCAACAACACGCCATCCTTGTCGGTGCGCAGCGCAATGTGCTGAATGCCCAACTCGGTCATGGTGCGAACCAGGTTCGGGTCGAGCTGAAGCTGAGCCGCGCTCACGCCAGTCAAAGCCTCGATGTCGGTGGATGAGAGGCCGGCCACGGACGGCACACCTGCGTTGTCATAAGTCACCACCAGGCGAGCTTGTGCCAGGGGATCACCCGCGGTGTTCTGAACAGCGTCGATCTGACCACCGGCGGGGCGCAGTTCCAAAGCAGTTGCACCCTGAGCCAGAGGCAGGCGCAGCGCAATGTCCACACCCAGGCGGCGCACAAACGGCACCAGCAACTTCACAGTGCGAGCCAGGCGCTCATCGAAGAAGCCGTAGCGCTGACCGATGTCGGCGGTGGTGTCGCCCACAGTCGCA
Source organism: Thermoflexales bacterium (assembly GCA_038213625.1). Classification (GTDB taxonomy): domain Bacteria; phylum Chloroflexota; class Anaerolineae; order J036; family Brachytrichaceae; genus JANMVQ01. The sequence goes on along the minus strand of JBBQST010000429.1, from coordinate 1,996 downwards.
ATCGAGTCACCGTTCCAGCCAATGTGCGGCATGGGCTTGTTGTTCACGAAAATGAACAGTCCGTCGCCCTTGTGCACAATCTCAAGATGTTGCACGCCGGCGCTGGTGAGCCAGTCCACATATTCCTTGGGCAGCGCATAAGCGCTCATGTCCAACGAACCACCGGTCAATGTGCTGATCACGCGGGGATCCACGTTCGCCAGCGAAGGAACGCCATTTGCATCCACGCTCAGCTCAATGCGTGGCAATGCGAGATAGAAGTCGCTATTGGGGTCGCCGACTTCGGTCGCGCGGTTGTTAGAGCATGCACTTAGCAGCAGCGCTACCAACGGCACAACACTCATAAATTTCTTGACTGAATTCATTTGCATATACCTCCTGATCGAACACCTTTCACTTTTGGCCTTTCTTAAGAATTTTGTGGCTTCGTCGCAGAATTTAGTCCCTGTGGCGAACCTTGTCAACTAAGATTCTAGTATTACTTGCGCAATTGGAAAGCCTAAACGCTTAATCTGGTGATGCTTTGACGCCGCTTGTAGGGCAGTCGTCGGTTTCTCTCTGCTCAAGATGACGCTACACACAGCGTGGGGATCGCCTCATCCATCGCCCAGTTCCACTCGCCGGCTCGCCCCGGCACTTTCTATTGCGCCAAAAACCATGGCCAGACTTTTGATATTGTCTTCTCCAGTGGTCTCTGGTTGTCTCCCAGTTCGCACGCAATCCACAAAATCTGCGATCAAGCTTGCGTGTCCCTCGGTTTTACTCTCATCTCCGGCGTCTGGCAAGTCCCAATCCGCTGACACTGCTCCCACTTCTGAATGAAATCCACCCGCCTGAGTCACGATCTCGGCTTCAATCTGGTCGTTGCCATCCCATTTGGCGCTGCCCTGCTGACCGACCACGCGCCAATCACTCTCCCAACTGGTGCGCAACCCCTCGGCGCACCAACTACCCCGGTAGTTCACAATCAGGCCGTTCTGAAATTCAAACACCACCATGGCCGATGCATCATGGTCATACCACGAGCCGGCCGGGTTCCATTCGCGCGCATAGTCCACAGCCACCGGGTCGAGGCCGGTGATGAAGCGGGCTTGATCAAACGTGTGGATGGCCATGTCGAGCAGGAGCACATGCTGCATTCGATCGCGAAAGCCGCCAAAGTGCGCGCCAATGTAAAAGTCGATATTGACGGTGGTGAGCGGCCCCAGCTGACCGCCTCGCACCAGTCGGCGCAAGCGTCGAATGTGGGGATGGTGCCGGCGGTTCTGCATCACCGCAAAAATCCGGCCGGCCTGCTGCGCTGCCTGCACCAGCTCACGCGCCTCGGCCAACGAGTTCGCCAGCGGCTTCTCGCCCAGCACATGACAGCCATGCGCCAAGGCCGCTTTCGTAATGGGGTAATGCGCCTCGGGAATCGCAATGTCGAAGACGATGTCGGCCTGAGTGCGATCCAGCACGGCATCCAGTGAGGTGCCGGTGATCGCGTCGTTCAGGTTGAACTGGTCGCGCCGCTTCTGGGCCGCGGCTTCAATCACATCCACAAAGCCGACCATCTGGACATTGGGCAGACCCAGTGCCGTCTTGATCCACGTCTCGCTCATGCCGCCGCAGCCGGCAATGACTATTTTGAGGGTATCCATGTTCTTGTGTGTTCGAAATTTGTTTTGGGTGTTCCTCTTGATCGATCATTAGACATTATTGGGAATAACAAAACGCGTTGTCGTAGGGGCAAGCATTCGCCTACAAAACTACAGTGAACATAGACTTTGGCGGCGAATGCTTCGCCCCTACCTTGGCAAATCTTTATTCCCAATAATGTCTATTCATGATTGATCTTTCAAGATAAATCTTTCAGGATCGAAGCAAGAAGCGCGGCGTCAACGGCTTCTTCCCTTATTTTCATCCACGCTTCATTTGCAACGCGCAAGCTGGAGCAGCACATAGAGGGTTGACTCACTGAACTCGATGCGCCAGGTTGCCTATATATACCCATTAT
>JBBQST010000428.1:0-3989 GCA_038213625.1 Thermoflexales bacterium | reverse complement strand
GGTCGACGATGGGGCCGGTTTTTGGGAAGGCCGCATCGGCAACGGAATCGCGCTGGTGCGGCTCAAGTGCGGCGGCACCTTCACGCTGGTGATGGACCAGCCGGTGATGGGGGTGGTGCTGGGGCACACTGTGGCACCGTGAATCATGCGCGGTGAATTGCTCAATTATGGCCTCACTGCTGGAATATCCCGCGCGAAATGAACAAGATCGTGCAAGGCGAGTCCAGCTATGTGAAAGGGGTTATTCGACTGGATTGAGATGGCCCCAAACCCTGGTGCTAGAAGCCCGCGCCCTGATAGCCGGTGCTGTAGGCGCGAATGCCGAAGCCAGTGTTGAGCAGCAAAATGACGCCAAAGATGAGTTGCGCGCCACGATCTTCGCGGCCGCGCAAATAGGCGAAGCAGGCCGGCGCGGCCAGGATCACCAGCGCGCCGTAGAGATAGTGGACGAAGCGCACGTTCACATACAACCCATTCGCCACCATGATGAGACCGAGGGCCATTTGCACAATGCCCAGAATGGGGCTGATGGCCACGGCACCCCAGTAACTGCCGTCGATGCCTTTGTTTTGGAAGAAGCGCAGGATGCCCCACAGGCCAACGAGGCCGTTAAAGAGCATGACCATGGTCGCGACGCTGATGTGGAGTTGAAGAACAGTTGCCAGCATGAGGGCCGCAATATAGCAGAGGTGTCAGGCGGCGTCGGAAGTGTCTGAGGTGTCGGGGTGTCAAGCGTGTCGTGAGTGTTGTTGATAGGAAATAGGGTGGATCGATCACTGGCTATGACTTTGACGGCCGGCCCGCAGCGGAGTTAAAGCGAATCAGCTTGTTCCAGTCAATTAACTGGTCATCACAGAATTGAGCTTTAAATTCGTCGGTGAAACGCCCTATGATTCTTGTATAGGCCAGAAAGAATTCCTGATTTTTCTCATGAGCCTGATGCCCAAGGGGTTCAACGATCTGAACGTAAAGCTGGTCATTATCAGAAATGAACTCCCAGAAAGTCTGTCCGCAATATTTGAAGTAATCACCTTTGTCAGGTCGATTGTCGCGGCCATAGCAGCATCCATTGATGGGAACGATATTCGCATTGCGATTATTGGTGCGATAGATTTTTGCCGCTTGTTTGAAGTTGTCGCGCATCCGATTAATCTGGCTGCTATTACCCCAGTTTGGGCCAGACTTAATGGCAACAATGTATTGCTTGCCGTCGCGTTCGAATTCAAGATCAATGCCTTCTGCGATGGACTTGTTTCCGCCAAACACTTTGCCGCAAATAAATATTGCAACTCCCTCCAGAAATTCACCAAAGATTGTTTCTTCCTGCGATGAGAGATGCGCATCCAGCAGAATCTTTACAAAGTCATGTGGGTCAACAATATCCTTGGCCTTGTAAAGATATGGATTCTTGCGCTCCAAAATCTTGTTGAGTTTCAGGGCCTCAAGACTGCGTAAGCGGGTGGCATGAAACGAGCCAATGTTTTGCTCAACGTAGGCGACTACGTCGTTTAGGTTGAGTGGGTTCGGACTCATAAGCCTCCTTCGGCTCAAGCAATTTCATTGGCGCAGACTCAATCTCTTTGCTGGCGCGATCAAAATACTCCTGCAAAATCTCGATGCCCACCGAGTTACGGCACAGCCTTTGGGCCACACGCACGGTTGTGCCCGAGCCCATGAATGGATCGAGCACCCAATCTTTTTCTTGAGTGAACAGCTTGATGAACCATTCCGGCAACGCTTCGGGAAATGCGGCGCTGTGATTTTTGTTACCGGTCTCGGTAGCCATGTGCAGCACGTTGTTGGGGTAGGCCATGTCCCGCTCAACCCAATTGGCAATCCGCTTGCCAAAGCCGCTGCCGACTCTGGAATCATCGCGCACCTTGTCAGTCTCGCTCAAGTTCTTCAGCCGTGTCTTCGCCCAGTCACCCATCGGCACCATCACGGCTTCCTGATACATTTTGAACTGTCGGGTCTTATTAAATTGCAACAGCCGTTCCCAACCATCGCGAAAACGATTCGGCCATTTGCCTGGGTAACTATTCTTCTTGTGCCACACAAACTCTTCCGTCCACAACCAGCCCTGCTTTTTCAAGGCCAGGATGAGTTCGAGCACATAGGTGTGGCGTTCGCCGTTGATGGCTTTCTCTTTAATGTTGAGAATAAAGGTGCCGTCGGGTTTGAGGACGCGTAACAACTCGGCACCGATTGGCAAAAACCACTCTACATAGTCGTCGGGCTTCACACCGCCATAGGTCGCCGCGCGGCTATCCGCATACGGCGGCGAGGTCACGATCAAATCAATTGAGTTTGATTCAAGCGTCGTCAATTTCTCCCTGGCATCACCGAGGATTAGTTTTGCTTCGGCCATAGTGAATCCAGATCATTCAGCCGCAGAGCGGCATCTGAAAGTGTCGACGACACCCTCGACACCTTCTGACACTCTGACACCCGCTTCATCACAACACGATCAACGGCTGCTCTTGCTGCACGCTGCCGGTCAGGTCATATTCCATCGCGCCAGTGATCTTCACCGGCACCATCTCACCCGCCGGCACCGTGCCTTCCACGATCACCAGACCATCGACCTCGGGCGCATCGCGGTAGGTGCGGCCGACGCTGATGCCCTGGGCGGGGTCATTGCCTTCGATGAGCGTGATGAGCGTCTTGCCGACCAGCCGTTGGTTTTTAGTGAGTGAAATCTGCTGCTGCTTTTGCATCAGCACATCGCGGCGATATTCAGCGACCTCGACCGGCACCTGATCCGGCAATGCGCCGCTGGGTGTTTGAGCCTCGAACGAATACATGAAGGTGCCGACACGGTCGAACTTCAACTCCTCGACCAGATCCACCAGACCCTGAAACTCCTCATCGGTCTCGCCGGGGTAGCCGACGATGAACGTCGTGCGCACGGCCAAATCTGGAATGGCGTTGCGCATTTTGCCGATGGTCTTGTGCACCCAATCGATATTCGACGGCCGGCGCATGCGGCGCAAGGTGGCGGGGTGGCCGTGTTGCAATGGAATATCCAGATACTTCACGATCTTGTCGTTGGTGGCCATCACCTCAATTAATTTATCAGTGACGGCGCCGGGATAGGCATACATCAGCCGAACCCAATCGAGCTGCGGCGCTTCGCGGGTGATGTCGGTGAGCAAGGTCGCCAGGCCGTCGCGCATGCCGAGGTCGCTGCCGTAGTCGGTCAGGTCTTGGGCGATGAGAATCAGTTCGCGCACACCATCCTTGGCCAGATTGCGCGCCTCGTTCAGGATCAGCTCCGGCGCGCGGCTCTTCATGGTGCCTTTAATCGTGGGGATGGTGCAGAACGCGCATGGCCGGCGGCAGCCATCGGCAATCTTGACATACGCGCTGACGCCCTGAATCGAGGTGCGCCAGGCGCCCTTCTCATCCGTGCCCACGGTCACGGCATCGGCCGGTAGGTGATACATCGGCTCGGGTTTGCTGCGGCCGCGCACGGTGTCGATGAACTGGACGATGTCCATCCAGCGGCGCGTGCCGATGACGCCGTCGAGCCCGGGCACTTCTTCGGCCAGCTTGGGCCCCCACAACTGCGAGAGACAGCCGGCGGCGATGAGCATCTGGCCCTTGCGCTTGGCATCGGCCAGTTCGCGCAGGTTGCGGATGCTTTCGTCGCGGGCCGGGCCGATGAAGCCGCAGGTGTTGACCAGCAGCACATCGGCGTGTTTGGAATTCTCGGTGCCCTTGTATCCGCTGTCGTTCAACAGTTGCGCAATCGAATCCGAGTCCACTGTATTTTTGGAGCAGCCGAGGGAGAGCAGGTAATAAGTCTTTTTTGCCATGAAAACTGGGCCATTTTACCTGTTGTTGCTTGGGGGGTGCTGAGGGGAGTGAGTTGGGCGTTGCCTGGGGATCAGAATCGTCGACGTCGAGGTCGACGTCGTCGTCGACGATCCGAATCTTCCAGCTTCCACTGGATAAGCAAAACTACGAAGACGCGCTCCCATAGTGCC
>JBBQST010000427.1:0-4000 GCA_038213625.1 Thermoflexales bacterium | reverse complement strand
TATTCCTGCCGGTGCTGATGCGTTAGTCTTTTGCAGGGCTCTGACTCAAGATTGAGTCAGAGCCCTGCAAAATAGATGTTTGATCCCAACAGGCAAACCAAAGCAAAACCCCGTTGAGTTTTTGGGCTCAACGGGGTTTTGTTTTACAACAAACTGGCATGACAGTCTGGGGATGGACTCAGTGCATGCCCGACAGTGCCAACTGGCTGATCTCGTCCTTGTTATCGATGATCTGATCGACCCGGCCGTCGGTCATGCGAATCACGCGGTCTACGTAACGGCACATGCGCAAATCATGGGTGACCATGATGCCGGCGCGACCCTCTTCGTGAATCAGGTTTTGAAGCGTTTGCACCACCTGAAAGGCGCGCTCGGTGTCCAGGCTGGCGGTGGGTTCATCGGCCAGCACCACGGCCGGCTCGTGAATCAGCGCGCGAGCAATGGCAACGCGCTGCTGCTGCCCGCCTGACATTTGCGAGGGCAGGTTGCGCCGCCGGTCGGCCAGGCCCAGCCGGTCGAGCAGATCGCTGGCACGGTCTTTGCCGTCACGGTCGAGCCGGCCGTTAATCTTGAGCATCAGCTCTACATTTTCCTGTGCGGTCAGAAACGGCACCAGATTGCTGGACTGAAAGATGAAGCCGATTTTCTGGCCGCGAAAGTGGGTGCGCTCAGAATCTTTCATTTCCCACAATGGCTGCCCGTCAATCTCCACGTTGCCGGAGGTGGGTTTCAGCAAACCTGCCAGCAGGGCCAGCAGGGTGGTTTTGCCGCTGCCACTTGGCCCTACCAGCGCCACGAACTCACCCATCTTCATGTCCACACTGACGTTGTCGACGGCATTGATGGTCTGACCTGCATTCTGATAACTCTTCAAGACGGCGTTGGTTTCAAGTACTGTTTTCATGTGAGTTGTCTTACGAAGCCAGTCCCAGCGCCTTCAACGGCTCTGCCTGTAGCAATGTACGCACGGCCACCAGACCGCCCAATGGGCCAATCAGCAGCAACAGGCCCATCGTCGTAGCCACATCGTTGCCATCGAAGCGAATGGGCACCGCAGGTGGGAGGCCGAGGGTGAGCCCAAAGGTCAGCACAGCGCCGAGCGCCACCCCAAATGCATTCACCACGAAGATTTGCAGGAGCGATGCCGCGCCGATCTTCCAGTTGGCAGTGCCGATGGCTTTGAGCACGCCGACCTGGGCGATCTTTTGGGCGGCCTGGATGCGAAAGAAACTGCCCACGACCAGCAGACCGATCAGCAGGGTGAAGACGCGCTGTAGCGACAGGGTGCTTTGCTGGGCCGAGTAGCCGGGTGTGTTTTCCCATGCCTTTTGCTTTTCTACGGCCAGCACGCCGTCGTTCTCGCGCAAAATGCTTTTGGATTGTGCAATCGCGGCTTCAATATTTGTGGCCATGGCCACTTTGTCGGCCGGGTTGTTGAGCTGAATCAGTGCAACGTTGAAGGTGACCGGCGGCGTGTTGCTGCCCGGCTCCACGACCAGGTCGGTGGCGCGTGGGCGGATCTTCTCGAAGGTGAGGTGCGGTACAAACACGGTGGGCTGTAGCGAATATTGATTGCTGCGTGCAATGCCTGCCACAGTCAGGTCATACCGCTTTTCCTTGCTGCCCACAATGGATCGAATGACCATCTGGTCGCCCACGCGCAAGCCGGTGCGGGTGGCGGTGCTCTGGTCGATTACGGCTTCCATGCCGCGCTTGAAGTCGAGCTGGCGACCCTGCACCACTGGGGGCTCACCTGGCTTGCCCACCAACACGCCGCCCAGGGCTACTTTGACAGGATCTTTGCCGGGTGGAATGACAGCGACGCTGACCCAGGCAATTGCCCCGACATCCTGCACGCCGTCAATTTGCCGCAAATCGCGCACGCGCGCCTCGCTGATGCGGCTGCCGGGAATGAGCAGTTCGGACTTATCTGAATAGACCACCAAATCGGCATCGACCCGTTCCAGAAATTCACGATTGCCCAGGCCCAGCCCCTCGGCCAGCCCGGCTGTGAAAAGCACCAGTAACGTAATGAGCGCCACAACCACGGCAATCAAAAAGAAACGGCCCTTATTGCGCCAGATCTCTTTGAAAGCCAGATGTAAAGGCAATGGTGCGCTAAAGTTGAAGCCCGGCCGGGCCGTGCGTTTTTTCACCTGGGACACGCTGGAAGAGGAGGTTACAACACTCATGTTTAATCTAATTCAATCCACAACTAATTTAATTTCAGTCCGTTCAACAACACGTCAATCATCTCGTCGACCATGGCGGCTTTGGGCATGGGGTTTTGCTGGGGGTCAATCGGCACGGCATGGACGTTCTGGACAATGGCCAGAAATGCGCCGGCCAGAATGCGCGGGTCCGAAATCATGCGAATGTGACCGGCCTGATGCGCCTGCATAAAGATGTGTTCATAGGGCACCAGAAAGGCTTCATAGGCAGCCTGAGTCAGGCGGCGGCTGGCGCTTTTGCTGATCGCGGTCATGTCCGATGCCATCATGCGCATAAAGTCGATGGGCGGTTGCGACAACATCCAGCAGGTGGCCGCTTGCAATTGGGTCTGCAAGTCGTGGCCAGCGTGCGAGATCGCGGCCTCCATGGCGGCCTGATGCCGGCGAAAGCTGCGCTCCATCACCTCGACAAACAGGATTTCCTTGCCGCCTGGCACATGGTGATATAGCGAGGCGTGGTTCAGGCCGACCGCGGCTGCGATGTCGCGCAGGGTGACCACCTTGTAGCCGCGGCTGGTAAACAGCTTCTCGGCCGCGTTGAGCACGCGCTCCTTGGCTTCACTCACTTCAGTATGGGCTTTCATCGTATGTGTCGCATTGCTTATTTTACCAACCAACAGTTTGGTTGGGTTCTGTTAGAGCAAGATGAGTTCTCTGTCGTGTGACGGATTCGGTCAGGGAATCCAGCACACTTTGCCCGACACGACTTCGAGTGCTATAACTCAAACGTCGTCACATCGGCATCACAGATCCGTCATCGTGTATGTTTTTCTGACGGAAAGGTTTGCCGGTTGATGTGGACACTTCTGCCCAACATCACAATCCAGGAGTCTGACCCTATGAGCGATCAAACCAAGTTCTTGCTGCAAGAGAGTGATATCCCCAAGGCCTGGTACAACATCCAGGCTGATCTGCCATTCGCGTTGCCAGCGGTGCTGCACCCCGGCACCCAACAGCCGGTGGGGCCGGATGATCTGGCCCCGCTCTTTCCCATGGCCTTGATCCTGCAGGAAGTCAGCAAAGAGCGCTACATCGACATTCCAGAGCCGGTGCGCGATGTGTATAAGCTGTGGCGGCCGACGCCGTTATATCGAGCGCATCGGTTGGAGAAAGCGCTGAACACACCGGCTAAAATTTTCTACAAGTATGAAGGCGTGAGCCCGGCTGGCAGCCACAAGCCTAATACAGCGGTGCCGCAGGCGTTTTACAACAAAGAAGCCGGTGTCAAGCGCATTGCCACCGAGACGGGCGCAGGGCAGTGGGGCAGCTCGCTCGCGTTTGCCGGCGGCCTGTTTGGCATCGAAGTCAAAATTTATATGGTTCGCGTCAGCTATGACCAGAAGCCGTATCGGCGCAATCTGATGGAGACGTGGGGGGCCAAAGTCGTGGCATCACCCTCGCCCGACACCAACACGGGCCGCGCAGTGCTGGCTGTGGATCCCAACAACACCGGCTCGCTGGGTATGGCGATTAGTGAGGCGGTTGAGGATGCGGTGACGAATGCGACGCCGACCAAATATGCGCTCGGCTCGGTGCTCAATCACGTGCTCATGCACCAATCGATTATTGGGTTGGAGACACAACGCCAGCTCGACATGGCCGGCGTTTCGCCCGATGTGCTGGTGGGCTGCATTGGCGGCGGCAGCAACTTCGCCGGCTTCACCTACCCATTTATTGGCGACAAGCTAAAAGGCAAGAACACAGACTTGCGCATCGTGGCAGTGGAACCGGCAGCCGCGCCCTCGCTCACACGCGGTGTGTATGCCTAC
>JBBQST010000426.1:0-4014 GCA_038213625.1 Thermoflexales bacterium | reverse complement strand
CTGATGAGGTGAGCAACAGCTCGGCGGTGGCCCAGCAGGTGATTCGGCCGACGGGCGTGGTTGATCCCGTGCTGGAGATCAAGCCGGTGAAGGGCCAGGTGGACGATCTGGTGGCCCAGATTCGCGAGCGGGTAGCCAAGGGTCAGCGCGCGCTGGTGACCACCTTGACCAAGCGCATGTCCGAAGACCTGACCGAATATTTGCAGGAGATCGGCATCAAGGTGCAATATTTGCATAGCGAAGTGCAGACGATGGAGCGCGTGGAGATTCTGCGCGATTTGCGGCTGGGCATGTATGACGTGGTGGTCGGCATCAACCTGTTGCGCGAAGGGTTGGACCTGCCGGAGGTGTCGCTGGTGGCGATTTTGGACGCCGACAAGGAAGGCTTTCTGCGCAGCAAAACCTCGCTGGTGCAGACGATTGGCCGCGCGGCCCGCCACGTGGAGGGCAAGGTTATTTTGTATGCCGACAAGATCACCGACAGCATGGCCTTTGCGATTGGCGAGACGGATCGCCGGCGCGCCAAGCAAGTGGCCTACAACACCGAGCATGGCATCGAGCCGGTGAGCATCGCCAAAGCCATTCACGACCTGACCGACCGGGTGAAGTCTGAAATTGGCGAGTTGGAGTATGACCAGGCGACGCCACGCGGGTTGGCCGTGCGCGACATGCCCAAGAACGAGCTGGCCAAGGTGATTGCCACGCTGGAAGGCGAGATGAAGGCCGCGGCCAAAGACCTGGAGTTCGAGAAAGCGGCCATGCTGCGAGATCAGGTGATGGAGCTGCGCCAACAACTGCTCGATATCGACGACAAGACGCCCGAGTGGGAGAAGGCGCGCAAGATGGGTGATATGGCCGAGGGTGACTTTGACGATGTGGCCACGAACGGCAATAGCAAAGCCAGGAATGGCACTACGGCAGCCAAAGTAAATGTGGAGTACGTGATCAAGAAGCCGGCGAAGGGGAAGCCGGGCCGGGCGCGCGAGCGGGGCCGGAAGTAAAGCTGTGCTGCGTAAAATTGAATGATGGCGACAACACCACTTGACCCACAGACCCGCGAGCGCCTCATCACTGGCGAAGAATTCTTTCGCATGGGTGAAAAGGCAACGATGGGATTGGAACTGATTGACGGAAAGATCGTTGGACAAAATATGCCTACTGGATATAGACATGGCGATATTGAATTGACGCTGGGCTCTATTCTTCGAGCGTATGTGCTGAGTAAGAAACTGGGCAAGGTTTTGAGTGGCGAGGTGGGAATTTACATCCGTCGCAATCCTGATGCAGTGCGCGCGCCTGACCTGTTGTATATATCTCAAGCATGTTTTGGACGAGTTCAGTCACAAAGCTATCTGGACGTGGCACCAGAACTGGTTGTGGAGATCATGTCGCCATCCGACACTTGGAGCGAAGTGAAGCTCAAGTTGCGTGATTACTTTGCCGCCGGCGTGCTTGTGGCGTGGATTGTCGACCCGGCCTCACAGACGGTGACGGCTTATCGCGCCGATTCATCTGTGCAAGAATTCACGGCTCAAGATACGCTGACGGCCGAAGATGTGCTGCCCGGCCTGTCCATACGCGTGTCTGAAATTTTTGAGTAGACAGAACAAGTCATCGGCGAATGGCAGGGGCGAAGCATTCGAGACGATGAGATACAAACCACGTCAAGTTCACGAATGCTTCGCCCCTGTTAGCGTCCTAGAAACGCGCAAGCACGGGCAAAGCAAAAAAATGGTAAGACTGCACAAGCTGGTGCGAATGTGCCGGTTAAGTAAGTGATCAAGAAGTCGGCCAAGGGGAAGCCGGGCCGGGCGCGCGAGCGGGGCCGAAAGTAGAGCGGATCCATTACCCAATTTTGGGTAGCAAAAACGGCGGCCGAAGTATTTCGGCCGCCGTTTTTGCTGTGTAACTTCTCTTGAGTGCTTTCAGGTGCTATCAAGGCACGCTGAGCACTTGAATTTCAGCGAACTGCATCCGGTATGAGTTGGAGTCGTTTGGGTTGGCTCGCAAGCTACTGCCTGTGATGCGGATATAGCGCGCTGATCTGGCCGTAAAGCTGAAGGGTTGCGCCGTGCCGGTGGGTTTGGCGTAATTGGTTCGGCTGGCAACGGTGGTCCAGGTTGAATTGTTGGTGGACACCGCGATGACGAAATTGATGGGGAAGCCGTAGCCGGCGTTGACGCCATCAATTCGAGGCCATAAAACCACCTGGTTGATTGAGGTGGATGCGCCTAAATCGACTTTGACCCACTCGCTGTGGTTGCTGGTCAGTTTGTTGTTGCTCGACCACCCCAGCGGATTGGTCGCTAGAACCAGGCCATCCGTGGCATAGGGCAGGCTCCAGGCCCCGGCGATTTCTGCCGAGCTGGACGCAGTCACGGTGTCGCCTTGCGCGGCATTGCTGGCCGCATACAGGCGATTGGCCGGCACTGCCACGAAGTCTGCCGCGCCCGGCGTCTTCCACAGCAATCGGGCGACCGCGTCTCCCGACCGCTCGTAGAACTCCATGACGATGTTGTACTTCGTGCCCGCCGTCAAGTTGATTGCGCTACTGGTGTCGGTAGTGAGCGAATGGTCGGTCCAGTTGTTGATCACCTGCACGCCATTCACCCACAAACGCACGCCATCATTGGAGCTGGTCTGGAATTGATAGGCCCCGGTTACAAAGGCTTCGACCTGGCCCGACCAGCGCACTGAGAAGTTATCGACAGTTACGCCCGTGCCAGGTGCGGCCGTGCCCCATGTGAAGTTGACCGCCTCAGTGCGCTGCAACACTCGCGTGCCACTCAACGTCACATTGTTAAAGTAGCGCGCGGTTAATCCCGTTCCTGTGCCACTCGGAATGGCCGTGGCGGTGGGGGGTATGGGTGTGTTGGTGGGGGTGTCGGTGGGTGTCGCGGTTGGCGGCAAAGGTGTGTTGGTAGGGGTGTCGGTGGGTGTCGCAGTTGGCGGCAATGGGGTTCGGGTCGATGTCGCGGCTGGTGTGGCCGTCTTAGTGGCGGTTGCAGTCGGCGGCAAAGGAGTCCTGGTTACGGTGGCGGTTGGCGGCACAGCAGTATTCGTCGCCGTTGCCGTAGCGGTTGGCGGGACAGCGGTGTTTGTGGCGGTCGCTGTCGGTGGCACTGGCGTTACTGTTGCGGCTGCCACGGTTGGCACCGGCGTGTTCGTCGCAGTTGCTGTCGGTGGCACTGGCGTTATCGTCGCGGCTGCCACGGTTGGCACCGCCGTGGGCACCAGGCGAACCCAGCTCCAGCCAAAGAAGGGGTAGTTGCTTGATGACAACAGATCGGCCTTGTTGACGTAGATCTCGAATACACCATTCGTGATGGCCACGGTGCCCAGAGTATGTTCGGTGAAATCACCGACCACGCCGGTGGTGACATCGGTGCTGAACTGCTGCGGGTTGGCCGCGCTGTTGCCCCAGTAGTAGCGCAAGTTATCGCTGCGATACAGGTTGGCAATCAGGGTGTAGGTGCCGTTGGGCACATTGGCACCGAAGCGAATGACGGGCGGTGTTTCATTCGTAGCCGCGAAGACGCCGGGATAGCCGCGTTGCGCAAACAAGAACTCGGTCCAGGCGTTATCGGATGGATTCAAATCAGCCGCGTTCGTGGTCGTGGCCAGCACCGGAGTCTGATTGGCATCGTCATAGACATTGATGCGAATCGAGTTCTGTGGATCGGCCGTGCTGGTCGGCGCAATCGTTGGAACCGAGGTCAGTGTGGCGGCGGCTACCGTTGGCACTGCTGTGTTGGTCGCAGTCGCCGCTGGCGGCACGGGCGTTGTCGTCGCCGTCAGCACGGTGGGCACCAGGCGAATCCAGCTCCAGCCGAAGAAGGGATAGTTGCCCGTTGACAACAGATCGGCCTTGTTGACGTAGATCTCGAACAGGCCATTGGACACGGTGATGGTGCCAATGTTGAACTCAGTAAACTCACCGGCCGTGCCAGTTGTGACATCGAAGCTGAACTGCTGCGGATTGGCCGCGCTGTTGCCCCAGTAGTAGCGCAAGTT
>JBBQST010000425.1:0-4022 GCA_038213625.1 Thermoflexales bacterium | reverse complement strand
CACATCCCCAATGTCCTGTCGAAATTGCCCTGCGCTCGGCGTGCCGCCATCCGGCGCAATCACGCGGCGGAAAAATGGATGCATCTCGCCGGTGTCGCCACGCATTTTGGCGGCCGCGTTCAACACGGCCTGCACCGGCTTCACATAGCCCGTGCAGCGGCACAACACGCCGTCGATGGCCTCGCGCACCTGTTGCTCGGAGGGATTGGTGTTTTTGTCGAGCAGCGCTTTGGCGGCCAGCATTTGGGCGGGTGTGCAATAGCCGCACTGGATCGCGCCGTTCTCCATGAAGCATTGTTGCAACACGCTCATTTGATTTCGATTTCCCAGCGACTCCACCGTGGTGATCTCGCTGCCGTCGGCCTGGGCGGCCAGCATGACGCAGGTGTTGGTCATGATCGCGGTCGTTTCAGTCAGCAACGGCGCGGTCACGGTCGATAAGGCTGTTGCCGGTGATGTCGTCGCCGGCTCAGAGATGGCGTTACGGGCTGCGATTTTCATCAGCACACCACATGCGCCGCACTCGCCAGTTTCGCAGCCGTGCTTGACGCTGTAGTAGCCGGTGCGCCGGAGCGCACCCATCAGCGTCTCGGACGGCTCGACCGACATTGTCTTGTTGACCCCATTTATTTTGATCTGAACATTCATGACCCACACCTCGATCTGCTAAAACATACGGCTATACAACATGCAACGCGGCATCGTAAATATCTCGGCATTATACGAACGCCGGGTAAATGCGCACGCTGTTCGCGCAGTCGCGTGCTCTGGGAACGCAAAAGCGCCATCAGGCTTCATCAACCTGCTTTTGAATGCTGCTAAGATGCGTTCAGAGGTGAGCTATGAATCGTCCGTTGATGACAACGCGTTTGAAGACAACTGTGGCGAGTGCGCTGGCATTGCTGATCGTGGTGCTGGCCGGCATCGTCTTCTTCCAACAGCCCGCACAATCGGCCAGCCGTGTAACGGCCGACACGCTGCCGGGCACAGATGTGCAAGTGGCCGCAACGGCGGGAGCCGCGGAGGCCGCAAAATTCGTTCCTACACTGACCCCCATCCCGGAAGATGTGTCTCAGTCCACGTATGACGCAGATTTTGCCACGCCCATTCCATAGGTTGGATGCGGTCTGCCCGGTCGGCCTGCTTGCAATGAGCCCACGAGCATGAAGGGGATTCGAGCCCATCGGCCGGCGGGGCGCGTGCACCGGCATCGACGCGAGCCGGTGATATTCGCATTGTGTCTCGTGCTCACGCAGGTGTTGGGTCACTTACCCGCGCACGCCGATACACATCCCGCACTAGTCCCGGCGCGCACCATTCCCTATCCTAAAAAAGCGCCCGCCAAGAAAAAAGCCGCGATCCCGGCGCTATTGGCGTTGCCTGTTTCTTCGTCGGCCATCACCTCGGCATTGCCCATTAGCATCCAATTCAACCAGGTTCGTTTTGGCAACCTGGTTGAGTTGGATGCGGCCGCGCACTCGCCTCAATTTGGGCTGGGTCATCCCTTCACCGTAACCCTATATTGGCATAGCCTGGACAGCTTGCTGGCCCCGCATACGGTGTTGCTACGGCTGACCATGGGCAATCGCACTGTCATCGCCGAGCAGAGCAAAGCCCTGCTGGAGCCGGAGCAGGAGGCGATTAGCTATGCCGGCGGGGCATTTAGCCAGACGTTTACGCTGCTGGTCAATGAGACCAAATGGGATCTGCCGCCGCCGCTGACGGTCGAGGTCAATGTCATTTCCGGTGCCACCGGCCAACCCATTGGCTGGCAGGTGGCCGGCGGCGCCGTCTCAAAACAAGCCGCTTTTGTGCTGGCGACGTTGCCGCGTGAAACGCTTCAAGCAACGCGTTGTGCCAGCACAGATCGGTTCAGCATGACCCAGGCATTGGCGATTCAAGCCCCTACCAAAGGCTGGCTGGTGCAAGGCTACTGGTTTGGTCATCGGGGTCTGGACATTGCCAATGAGGACGGCCAGCCCATCGTCGCCGCCATGCCCGGCAAAGTGGTGATGGCCGAATGGAGCAACGACGGCTTCGGCTTCATGGTCAAAATTCAACATCCCAATGTGCAAATCGGCGGCACCTGGATGACGCTGGAGACCATTTACGCGCACATGAATTTGTTGTTTGTAGCGAAGGATGATGAGGTGCAGGCCGGCCAGGGGATCGGCACGGTCGGTGTGACAGGCCGCTCGACCGGCCCACATGTGCACTTTGAAGCTCGGGTGAATGGTCAACCCTACAACCCCTTTTGCCTGCTGCCGTCGATGTAGCAACAATTTAGTAGTCTGTCAACGCAAAGACTTTACATAATCCACGGCATTCCCGCGAGCCCCCGCCTCCGCGAGGGTGACAGGGAATGACGGCCTTGTGAAATTGTTTACACCCGGGCTCAGGTTCGCCCTTGGAACACCCCTAAGTCTTTCCTTTGATAGGCTACTGGCCTCGAAGGATCTGGCGCTGGATCTCAATTGCTTTAGCGTCACAACCCTTCACACCTGTATCACACCGACTTTCGCTTATTCGAGCCTTTTGCTAATATGCCCGGGCTCCCATGACGAAGTTGTGTCGTGCTCGGCTACAGCCTGCTCAAGCTGTTGGCACCGTCATCTTCACGCTGGTGTTTTCGATGGCGTTCACCTGGCATGTAGATATGGCCTCCTTGAGGTTGAGATTGAATGCCGCCTATGCTGCAACTTTGCGGCAGGAGGTTCCACTTCCCAACCCTGCCGAAGCACCAACGCCAACCCCTCAACTGCCCCCAGTTCCCCATGTCATCTTTGGAACCGCGCTCGCGCTGGATTCCTTTTCGCACTCGGCTCGCTTCATCGTCGGCCAACCGTTTGAAGTGACTTTGCATTGGCGCAGCCTCTCTGCCCTGCCGAATCCGGTGATGTCTACGGTGCGTCTGTTCATCGGCCCACAACGCCTGCGCACCGAGCAAAGCGAGCCTATTTTTCCGCAGCAAGTGGGCTCGGCTGATCTGACATTTACCCAGACCTTAAGGCTTCAATATGATGACATGGACCAGCTGTGGTATGCGGCACCGCCTTTGGTGGTGGAATTGGAGGTGACGGATCTGGTCACCCGGCGCCGCCTGAGTATGCGCCAGGGTCGGGCCATGCGCGGCATGCCAAATCGCCTGGCCTGGCTGTCGGGCAATGAGTTGCAGGCCAGTGAGTGCTCGGTGCAGGAGATCATTCACTCGGCCGTGCCCCTGTCACTAACGCTGCCTTTGAGCGGCACCTTTTTGCAGGGCTTTTGGTTTGCCCACCACGGCATCGATATTGGCAGCGCTGTTGGCCGGCCGGTGGTGGCCATGCAATCGGGGCGGGTTGTGATGGCGGGTTGGAACAGCCAGGGGTATGGCCTGCTGGTGAAGCTGCAACACGAGGATATTTCGCTCGGCCCTGCCCCGGCGTTTTCGCCTTTACCCCAACACATTGCGATGCCACTTGAAGTCTCAATAAACATGACCTCGGCGCTGCCCATCACCCTGACCCAGGTTTTGACTGTCAGTCTTGCCCCGACCATGAGCGTGACCTCGCTGTATGGGCATTTGAGCCGTGTGCTGGTGCGTGAGGGGCAGTGGGTGCAAGCGGGTCAGACGATTGGCACGGTCGGCCTTACTGGGCGAACCACGGGGCCGCACTTGCATGTAGAACTGCGCGTCGGTGGGGTGCCGCGCAATCCGCTGTGCTATTTACCGCCGGTGCAGTTGCCACCGGTATTGCAAACGCTGTGAACGCAAAGATGCATGTGCCGCTTCACGAAGCCAGTTTTAAGGGTCGTTTGGCGATCACCTCGCCATCCACCATTTCGCCTGTTTCAACGAAACCGACGCCGGCATACAGTTTGCGCGCCACCTCATTGTGCGGCTCGTAGCTGATGAAAACGGCATTGGCACTCGGCCCGGCCTCGGCCTCGATGCGCGCCACTAGGACTTGCATCATCGCCTTGCCAAATCCTTTGCCTTGCTGAGCCGCATCCAGCATGATCCGGGAAATAAAGCACTCTTT
>JBBQST010000424.1:0-4026 GCA_038213625.1 Thermoflexales bacterium | reverse complement strand
ACGAGGTGAGCTTTCGCTACAGCGACGGCAAGGTCGAGGACAAAGTGTTGCACGACGTGTCGTTGCATGTGCCGGCTGGGCACACGCTGGGTTTGCTGGGCCGCACCGGCAGCGGCAAGACCACATTGACGCGGCTGCTGTTGCGACTGTATGACCCCTCAACCGGCCAGGTGCAACTGGGCGGCGTGGATGTGCGCAATGTGCCGAATGCGGATTTGCGCCATCGGGTCGGCATCGTGACCCAGGACATTCAATTGTTCAACGCCAGCGTGCGCGACAACCTCACGTTCTTCGACCCATCGGTGCCGGATGCGCGCATCGAGCAGGCGCTGGGCGAGTTGGGGTTGAGCGAGTGGTTGCGCGCGTTGCCGAAGGGGTTGGACACCAAATTGGCAACCGGCGGCACAGGGTTGTCGGCCGGCGAGGCGCAGTTGCTGGCGTTTGCGCGGGTGTTTCTGCGCGATCCAGGGCTGGTGATTCTGGATGAAGCCTCATCGAGACTGGACCCGGCCACCGAGCATCGGCTGACCCAAGCGGTGGAGCGATTGCTGGCCGGCCGCACCGGCATCATCATCGCCCACCGCTTGGGCACGGTGCAACGCGTGGATCAGATTTTGATTTTGGAAGATGGCCGCGTGAGCGAGAACGGGCCGCGTGAGCAACTGGTTCGAGACTCGCAGTCGCGGTTTGCGCAACTGTTGCGCGTGGGCATCGAGGAGGCATTGGCATGATCAACGCGACAACGGCAAAACCAAAAGAAGGTCTGGGCGGTGCACCCATCGACCAGAACGAAGCCGAGGTGAAACGCACGTGGTGGTATGTGATGCGGCTGATTCGCTTTCGGCCGTGGGTGTATTTTTTGAGCGCGTTCGGCATCATCTCGTTCTATTTGTGGCCGTTGCTGCCGGCCATCTTCGTGCGCCAGATTTTTGATGCGCTGTCGAATGGCGCGCTGTTGGGAACCGATGCGCGCTCGACGGTGTGGGCGATGGCGGCCGTATTGATTGGGCTGGTGATTGCGCGCACGGCCACGGCATTTTGCTGGATGGGTGAGCAGAGCATGATTCTGATCGGCAGCACCTTGATCCGCCACAACATGCTCAAGCGCATTCTGCACCGGCCAGGCGCAAACCCCTTGCCAGAAGGCTCTTCGCCGGGTGAGGCGATCAGCCGCTTTCGCGACGACATGCAGCACCTCAACGAATTTGTGACGTGGACGGCCGACCCAATTGGGCAGGTGCTATCGGTGAGCATTGCCGTGGTGACGCTGGCGCGGATCGATCCGGTGAGTACGGTGTTTGCGTTCATCCCGCTGGTGTTGATTCTGGCGTTCGTCAACCTGATGAACAAGCGCATCCAGACCTATCGCAAGGCCAGCCAGGAATCGATTGGCCAAGTGACGGGGCTATTGGGCGAGCTGTTCGGCGCGGTGCAAGCAGTGAAGGTGGCGGGGGCCGAGGCGCGGGTGGTGGCGCATTTGCAAGTGGCCAACGAGGCTCGGCGCGCCGCCACCTTGCGCGATGAATTGCTCTCCAAGTTGATGGACGCGTTTTCATTCGGCGCGAGTAACGTGGCCACCGGTGTGCTGCTGATCGTAGGCGCGCAGGCCTTGAATTCGGGCAGAATGACGGTGGGCGACTTCGCCGTGTTTGCGTCGTACCTCAGTTGGATGGCGTTTGTGACCGGCATGGTCGGCGGCTATCTGCGGCGTTACCGACAGGTGGGTGTGTCGTTGAAGCGGGCGCTGGCATTGCTGCAAGGCGCGCCGCCGCAGACGTTGGTGACGCATGATCCCGAGGTGCGTATGCGCGGCCCCTTGCCATCGGTGCCGATGGTGCCGAAGACGAGCCGCGATACCTTGCATGCGCTGGATGTGAAGGGATTGACCTATCATTTTCCTGGGACGAGCAAGGGTGTCGAAGACATTGACCTGCGCATTCGGCGCGGCCAGCGCGTGGTGATCACCGGCCGCATCGGCAGCGGCAAGACCACGCTGTTGCGCATGTTGTTGGGGTTGTTGCCGCAGGATGCCGGCGAGGTGAGCTGGAACGGCGAGCGGGTGAGCGATGCGGCCGCGTTCTTTGTGCCGCCGCGGTGTGCCTACACGCCGCAGGTGCCGCGCCTGTTTAGCGAGCCGTTGCGCGACAACATTTTGATGGGGTTGGCCGAGGACCAGGTGAAGGTGCCGGCGGCGCTTCGGCAGGCCGTGTTGGATCGGGATGTGCCGATGTTGGACAAGGGTCTAGATACGCTGGTGGGGCCGCGTGGCGTGAAGCTGAGTGGTGGGCAATTGCAGCGGTCGGCCGCGGCGCGCATGTTTGTGCGGGATGCCGAGTTGCTGGTGTTCGATGATTTGTCCAGCGCGCTGGATGTGGAGACGGAGCGACAGATGTGGGAGCGGCTGGATGAGCGGGGAGCCGAGAGCGGAGAGCTGGGAGCAGGGAACACCAATAGCCATGCGAACGGCAGCGCTCATGGCTCACCGCTCACCGCTCATCGCTCAACCGTGCTGGCCGTGAGCCACCGGCATGCGGCGTTGCGGCGGGCGGATCATATTGTAGTGTTGAAGGGCGGGCGGATTGAGGCGCAGGGGACGCTGGATGATTTGTTGGCGACGAGTGAGGAGATGCGGGCGCTGTGGCGGAGCGAGAAGGAGTGAGGCGCTCAGTAACGTAATGGTTACGTGAGCGGAATCGTAGACGTGAACGTAGACGTCTACGTTCACGTAATCGTCTACGTCTACGTCTACGTAATCGTGAACGCAAACGTCTGCGCAATCCCAAAGTCAATCATGAACATCGAATACATCTCGACCCTGCCGGTCCTGCGCGAGCTGTATGAGAAGCCGCGCGACATAAATCGGTTCAACTGGTATGTTGAGCAGATGACGGGCGTGAATGAAGCCGGCAAGCGTGACATTGTGATGCCGATTGCGGCGGCCAACCCGATGGGCCGTGAGCACTGTCTGGCGGCGGTGAATGCGTTGCTGGCGTTCGATGCCGATGGGGTGGCAACTGCGGCGGCGCAGGAGGCTGAGCGGCGACTGGCGCAAGTGGAGCAGCGTGCGCGGGTTTACATCAGCGTGATTGATGACCTTAAGGGTGGCTGGACGAATCACTGCTTTGTTGAAGCGAAGGAGCGGCTGGGTGATAAAGAGAATTTTCGAGCGAATCAATCGCGGCACTTGGTGGGCGTATTTTGCTGGGTGAGCGAAACATATACGGCCGAGCGGGTGCGCATGGAAACATTGGCGGCCGTGTATCGCTATGCGCAGATGCAGGTGCATGGGGTGCCAGTGACCTTGCGGCAAATGATGCAGCTGGATGGGCGTGCACGTGTGTTTGCCGGCGTGACCGAACCTGAGTTGGCCGCCGACGACCTGGCCTATACGCGTGAAGTGATTGCGCCGTTTTTGGATGCGACCGAGGTGCCGATTACGTTTGCGTGTTTGTTTGGTGATGAAGCCGCGCGCAGTTGTGGCTACGAGCCGATGGGGCTTTCGCCGTATGCCGGCTTTGCACTGGCGTTGGCTGAGGCGTTGCGGGAAACAACGAAGCCGGAAGTTCATTTGAACTCAGGTTTTTGATGAGACGGTATTTGCTGGGAGGATGTGGGCATGAAATCAGTTGGGAAATGGATTGGACGAATTATTGTGGGCATTCTTGCCGTAGCGGTTGTGTTAGTGGTGCTGGTGGCCGGCGCTGTCGTGATCGATGGGTTTTCGGGGCCGGCGCGGCTGGATGCCATCGTGAACACGCGCATCCCCAATGCCGGCGGCCCCGAAGTGCGGGCGTATGTGGCGCGGCCTTCGACACCTGGACCGGGCAAATATCCGGCCGTGATTTTGATTCACGAATTTTGGGGGTTGACACCCGAGATCATCGGCAAGGCCGAGGCGCTGGCACAAGAGGGCTACGTGGTGGTGGCGCCGGATACCTTTCGCGGCAGCACCACCAGCCTGTTGCCGCGCGCGATCTTTCAGGTCATCAGCAACAAACCGGAGCAGGTGGACGGCGATCTGACGGC
>JBBQST010000423.1:0-4047 GCA_038213625.1 Thermoflexales bacterium | reverse complement strand
TGGGAGCGCGCCACCGGCCAGCCGGTGCACAACGCCATCGTCTGGCAGGACACCCGCACCGACGGCCTCATCAAAAAGCTGAGCCAGGGTTCCAACGGCCAAAATCCTTTCCGCAAGAAGACCGGCCTGCCGCTGGCCACCTATTTCGCCGGCCCCAAACTGCGGTGGCTGCTTGACGAAGTGCCCGGGCTCAAGCGCCGCGCCGCCAAGGGCGAAGTGCTGTTTGGCACCATCGACTCGTGGCTGATCTGGAACCTGACCGGCGGCCCCAACGGCGGCCTGCACATGACCGATGTGACCAATGCCAGCCGCACGCTGTTGATGAACCTGCGCACGCTGGATTGGGACGACGACATCCTCAAGGAAATGGGCATCCCGCGCGCCGTGCTGCCGCGGATTCACTCGTCGTCCGAGGGCTACGGCTTTGCCAAGGGTGTGCTGGACGGCGTGCCGGTGGCCGGCGCATTGGGCGACCAGCACGCGGCCCTGTTTGGCCAAACGTGCTTCAGCGCCGGCGAAGTCAAGAACACCTACGGCACCGGCTGCTTCATGTTGCTCAACACCGGCCCCACACCCATCACCTCGAAAAACGGCTTGCTGACCACGGTGGCCTACCAGCTCGGCAAACAGCCGGCCGTGTATGCGCTGGAGGGCAGCATCGCGATTGCCGGCGCGCTGGTGCAATGGCTGCGCGACAACCTGGGGCTGATTGCCGCCTCCGAGGACGTTGAAGGTCTGGCCAGCACCGTGACGGATAACGGCGGCATCTACTTCGTGCCGGCCTTTAGCGGCCTGTATGCGCCGTATTGGAAGGACAACGCGCGCGGCGTCATTGCCGGCCTCACCCGCTATGTGAACAAGGGCCACATTGCCCGCGCCACCCTGGAAGCCACGGCCTACCAAACCCGCGAGGTGCTGGACGCGATGAACAAGGACATGGCCGCGGCGAGTGTGACCGCCAACAAACGTAGTGCCAAACTTAAATCGTTGAAGGTCGATGGGGGCATGACTCACAACAACCTGCTGATGCAATTTCAGAGCGACATTTTGGGGGTGCCGGTGATCCGGCCGGTGGTCAGCGAGACCACGGCCCTCGGCGCGGCCTATGCGGCGGGGCTGGCCGTGGGCTACTGGCGCGACCTGGCCGAGTTGCGGGTTAATTGGGACAAGGGCATGGAATGGACGCCGGAGATGAAGCCGGCTCAACGCGAGAAGCGCTACGCCGAGTGGAAGAAAGCGGTGACGCGCACGTTTGATTGGCTGCCGTAGAGACGTCTTGATGAAGAATCAGAAATAAAACCGGTTAATGAAAAACGGCGAATGAGCGCCCATGTCAAATCAACAGGCTTAGGCCGTCATTCCCGCGGAGGCGGGAATCCAGACCTTCAAGTTATGCTTGCGTTGAGGTAACGCCTGGATTCCCGCCTCCGCGGGAATGACGCTGGTACGCTCTAACTCCCCTTGTCGTATCTGTCTGTACCGATTTTAATTCTGAACTTTCATAAACCGATGCCGATCCATGGCGAGCCGCATTGGCCCGACTTGAGTTGAGTTGTCACAAAGCTTATTTGGAAGACGCACCAGCGGTGCGTCTCTACGGGATGGAAAATCCATGATTCAGAATCACGATGAACTGACTTTGACCGTAAAAGAGATCGTTGCAAAGCAACCGATCACCGACGTTCACACGCATCTGTTCTCGCCCAACATGAACCAGCACGGGCCGCTGCTGTTGTGGGGCGTGGACGAACTGGTCACCTATCACTACCTCATCGCCGAGGTGATGCGCTGGTCGGACATTACGCCGGATGCGTATTACGCGCTGAGCAAGCCGCAACAGGCCGATTTGATCTGGCAGAAGCTGTTCATCGAGCACTCGCCGGTCGGCGAAGCCCAGCGCGGTGTGCTCACAGCCCTGCGATTATTGGGCTGCGATGTCGCCTCGCGCGATCTGAATGCGTGCCGGCAACAGTTGGTCGATGCCACCGCCGAGACTCAGGTGGATGCCGTGTTGCGCACGGCCAACATCCAGCATGTGGTCATGACGAATGATCCGCTGGACGATGCCGAGCGCGCCTTCTGGGACAGCGGCGTCGCCCTCGATCCGCGCTTCCACGCTGTGCTGCGCATCGACCCATTGATCTTCTGGCCGGAGCAAATTGTGCCGAAGCTGCGCGGCTGGGGCTATGACGTGCCGACTGATTTTGCCGGCTCACCCGACTTGTCCACCATCAAACAGTTTTTGCAGGATTGGGTCGTGCGCATGAAGCCGCTGTATGTGGCCTGCTCGGTGCAGTTTGATGCGGATATCGCCGGTGACAGTCTGGCCGCCCAAGTGATTCGCGAAGCGGTGCTGCCGGTGTGCCGGCAATTCAAGCTGCCGTTTGCGCTGATGATTGGGGTGGATCGGCAAGTGAACCCGCCGCTGCGCTCGGCCGGCGATGGGGTGGGCGTGGCCGATCTCGGCGGGCTCAAGCAACTGCTGCAGCAAAATCCAGACGTGAAGTTTCTCAGCACCCTGCTGGCCCGCGAGAATCAGCAGGGCCTGGTGGTGTTGGGGCGCAAGTTTAGAAATCTGATGCCGTTTGGGTGCTGGTGGTTCATGAACAACCCCGTGCTCATCGAAGAGACCACCCGCATGCGCATGGAAATGCTCGGCACCAGCTTCATTCCCCAGCACAGCGACGCGCGCATTCTGGAGCAATTGCTCTACAAATGGGATCACTCGCGCCAGATCATCGCCAAGGTGCTGATCGACAAGTATGCCGATGTGCTGGCCACCGGCTGGCGCATCGAACGCAGCGAGATTGAGCGCGACGTGGCCGATTTGTTGCACAACAATTTCTGGCGATTCGTGGGCCGGACGCCTTAGATTAGGGAGGATTGCGTAGACGTAATCGATAACGTGAACGTGAACGTAGACGTATACGATTACGTTCACGTCTACGATTACGTCCCCGTCAGCCACGGCCCACATCAAATCACCATTACAATGCCCGCGATCATGTCAGAGACCATGCCCACACCAACCCCAAATTCTTCGCTCGATGAGCAGGTGGCACTTTTGATGCAAGGCACCGACTATGGCGATGCGCAAACGGCCAGGACCATGGCCCGCGAGTTGCGCGCGCGTTTGGAAGACAGCCACAAGACCGGCAAGCCGCTCAAAGTGTATTGTGGCTACGACCCGCGCACCAGCGATTTGCACCTCGGCCACACCATCACCATGCGCAAGCTGCGCCAGTTTCAGGAGCTGGGGCACGAGGTGACGTTCCTCATCGGCAACTACACCAGCCTGCTGGGCGACCCGTCCGACAAGGACAAGGCGCGCGATTTGCTGACGTCCGAGGATGTGGCGCGCAATGCCAGGACTTATTCTGAGCAGGCGTTCAAGATTTTGGATGCGGCCAAAACGCGGGTGCGCTACAACGCCGAGTGGCTGGGGGAACTGAGCTTTCTCGAAGTGATCAAGATTGCCCAGAACTTTACGGTGCAGCAGTTTATGACCCGCGAGAACTTTGCGCTGCGGCTGGAGAAGGGCGAGCCGATCTACCTGCACGAAACGTTCTACGCGCTGATGCAGGGCTATGACGCCGTGGCGCAGGAGACCGATGTGCAGGTCGGCGGCAGTGATCAGTTGTTCAACATTTTGACGGCCGGCCGCAAGTTGCAGGACGCAAATGGGCAGAAGCCGCAGATCGGCATTTTCGTCAAGATTTTGCCGGGGTTGGATGGCAAGGTCAAAATGTCCAAGTCGCTGGGCAATCACATTCCCATTCTGGCCGCGCCCGAAGACATGTATGGCAAGGTGATGAGCATCCCCGACAGCGCGCTGGAGGTCTACTTCGAGCTGGCCACGCGCTACACGCCGCCACAGTTGGCCGAGGTGCGCCGCAAGATTGCCGATGCCTCGATCAACCCGCGCGACATCAAGATGGAGCTGGCCCGCGAGATCGTGTCGATCTTCTATGACGACGCGGCTGCCCAACATGCCGAGCAGGACTTCATCACCAAGTTCCAAAAGGGTGAGGTGCCGGCCGATGTGCA
>JBBQST010000422.1:0-4051 GCA_038213625.1 Thermoflexales bacterium | reverse complement strand
GCGGACATTCCCCAGCAGCAGGATGCCAAAGTCACCGTGCCGTTCAAGGGCGATGCGTTCGCGCTGACGGTGCGGCGCGCCGGCCGCGAATACCGCGCCTACACCTTCGTCAGCATCGATGGCCAGCCGGCCAATCTGTTGCCCCAGGAACCGCGCGGTGCCTATCTCATCATGAACAGCGCCGACTTCACGCCGCGCATCGAGACCATTCCCGTTGCCAGCGGTCTCGGCTCCGGCGAGCATGTGGCCGAGATCACCCTGGACGGCGGCTGGAATTTGTGGGGGCTGGTGGGATGGAGCTCGCGTTTCAGCACGCCAGAGCAACCCTTGAGCATCGCCAGTGGTTTGTTGGCCGCGCTGGGGTTGGCCGGCTTGATCAGTCTGGTGTGGGCGGCACCGCGCACGCACTGGCGAATGGCCCTGACCGACCTCGCACCGCGCCTGCAAGAGAAGACGCGCATTTTGCCGTGGCATGCCGCACTGATCGGTCTGCTGACCTGGCTGGCGGCCTCACTCACCTGGGCGCAAGATGCCGCCTCGGCCTACCGCAACCTGGGCACGCCGGCACCGTTCGTCATCAGTGCGCTGGCCTCGGCCGTGGCGTTTTGGTCGCCGGTGTATGTGCTCAGTCTGCTGGCGCTGGCAGCGCTGTTTGTGTTGGTGCTGCTGCGGCTCGATCTGGGGTTGATGCTGCTGGCGTTCTTCATCCCGTTCTACCTGCAGCCGCAACGGTTGTTCGAGCGCTCGTTCTCGATGGTGGAGTTGCTGACGGTGATGTGCGCGGTGTCGTGGCTGTGGGCGAAGCTATGGACGTTGCGGCCGTGGCATTTGCCGGCTGCTGGGTTAGCCACGCTGCTGTCTCGTTTTCAAGCGGGGCTCAAATCGTTGTCATTGCTCGATGTGAGTGTGCTATCGCTGGTGCTAGTGTCGCTGGCATCATCGCTGCAAGCCGAGTTTCAGGTCGAGGCCTTCCGCGAGTTGCGCGTGGTGATCGGCGAGGCGGCGCTGGTGTATTTCATCCTGCGCACCAGCAACCTGACCGAGCGCCAGCGCTGGCACATTGTCGATGGCTTTGTGGCCGGCGCAACCCTGGTCGCGGCCATCGGCCTGTTCAACTACGTGCGGGGCGACCGTGTGATTGCCGAGTTTGGTTTGCCGCGGATCAAGAGTGTGTTCGGCTCACCCAACAACGACGCGTTGTATCTGGGGCGCGCCTTCCCGGTGTTGCTGGCCGTGGCCTTGTTGCGGCAAAAGCCCTGGCTCACCAAACTGGGCCTGCGCCATCCGCTGAGCATTCCCGACCCGCGTTCGCTGTTATATGCGCTGGCACTGCTGCCGGTCACGCTGGCGTTGCTGCTCAGTCAATCGCGCGGTGCCTTGCTGCTGGGATTGCCGGCGGCAGTGGCCACGGTGTGCTGGTTCACCGGCCGGCGCTGGCGTTGGGTGGCCATTGCAATTCTGGCCATTGTCATCGCAGGCTTTGCCGTGCTCCTGAGCGATGCGCCGATTCCCTTTCTAGCCAACACGCGCCTGTCCACGGCCCTGGATTTGCAGCGTGGCACCGGCTTCTTCCGCTTAAACCTGTGGCAAAGCGCGCTGCGCATGTGGGCCGACCATCCCCTGCTCGGCGTCGGCCCCGATAACTTTCTGTATGCCTATCGCAGCTTTTATATTCTTCCGGCCGCGTGGCAGGAGCCGAATCTCTCGCACCCGCACAATATCGTGCTGGATTTTGCCACCCGGCTCGGCACGCTGGGTTTGCTGGCCGGTATTGGCCTCATGATCGGTTTGGTGCGTAATTTTGCGGCGATGCGACGCGGCCGGGTTGGGACAACCCCGTCGCAACGCGTGCTGGCCATTGCTTTCCTGGGCCTGACCGCCGAGATGGTCGCCCACGGCCTGGTCGACAACAGCTTTTTTAGCATCGAACTGGCCTTTCCCCTGCTGCTGGCGGCCGGCTTGAGCGCGATGACGCCGATCACGACCGTGCCAGTGACGGAAAAACAAGCAGAGGCATAGCTTTATCAGCTACGCCTCTGCTTGTTTGAAACTCGATCAGGTCAGGTTATTTGCCGTTGTTCACAGCGATCTTGATCTGCTTCGGCTTCACAATCTCGGCCTTGGGCAGGGTCAGGGTCAACACGCCGTTCTCGAACTGGGCGTCGGCCTTGTCGGACTGAACCTCGGCCGGCAACGAGAAGCTGCGCGCAAATGATGTGCGGCGAATCTCGCGGCTGTGCCACTTGGTGTTGCCGGGCTGCTCGGTCTTCTCGTCAGAGTCCTGCTTCAGCTCACCCTTCAGGGTCAGCACATTCTTCTCAATGGTGACATCGATGTCGTCGGACTTCCAGCCCGGCAGCGCGGCGGTGAACTCATAGCCCTCGGGGGTTTCCTTCACATCAACGGCCGGCACGTCAGTGGCCGGCACATCGGTGCGAGCGCTCACGGCCTCTTCAGCCCAGCGGCCCATAAAGCGGTTCAAAGTAGCCATCTCGTTCCAGGGGTTGTAGCGAATAATTTTGGTCATGTTAGTTTTCTCCCAGTCATTTGGTTTGATTTTTAAGTTCAGCGTTTCCGCTGTTGTGTAGATGGATATGATGGTAGAGAGCTTGTGTTAGAGCATGTTAGAAGGGATGCTGGAGTTGTGTTAGAGCGACTGGGTTGCCGCTAATACTTCGGTAATGCGCTGCAATGGATTAACAATGACTGAAAATAGGCTCTCACAATTGACGTAGATGTAGGCGTAGACGTAGACGTAGACATAGACGTAGACGTAGATGTAGGCGTATCACGTGCACGACACCCTCAGAGCCAGCACGCTATTGCCCCACACCCAAACCATGCCGCGAACACTCTGGTTTATCGTCGCCCTATTGGTGCTGATTAGTTGCCAGGCGGCGCCATCATCACCCGCCACACCCACTGCGCCGCCCACATCCACGCCTGCGCCCACCCTCTCGCGCCTGCCACCAAATCTGGATGATTTCTGGGACGGCGCTGCCCATTTCACCGTCGAAATCGAGGACACCGGCCTGCCGATGGGCGAGAGTGAAACGCTGATCATGCCGAACGGCGAGTGGTGGTCGTATGTCCATGCCAGCCAGCGCAGCGCCGGCGTGCACGACCCGTGTGGTGCGCCGGTTGAATTTCCCGGCTGTGTTGTCATCTACAAAAGCAGCGATGCCGGCCAGCATTTCACGCTCGCGCAGCCGGCGGTGTGCCTGTTCGCCTGCCAGACGTGTCCGTGCGATGCCGACATTGACCTGACCAATCAGCAGCAATATCCACGCGTGGCTGCATTCGGGCAGGGCAAAAATCGGACGTACTACATGGTCTATGAACACGGCGCCAAAGTCTTCTTGCGCCGCTCACCGGATGGCCTGGCGTGGAGTGATACCGAGCAGATTGCCACCACCGGCATCTGGAATTTGTGGTACCGCGAATGCGCACCTGAAGAGAGCATCGGTCCGCATCCGTTTGTGCCGTATAGCTATGAATGTCTGTCGGGTGCGCCGCCGGGAATTATTGTTGAAGAGACAGGCAGTGATTCCGCTGATACAGCCCAGATATACGTGTTTGTGGCGATGGGGCAAAACCCTGGGCACTTAGGCTGCTTCGTCGGCAACCTCAACCAGCCCGGCACCTACTTCGCTCACTGTCGCAACAACCCGCTGGTGAATGGTGCGTCTGGCTATGGCCCCCTGGATGTGAGGGGTCGCGCCGCCAACGCCTACTTCGACTTTCGCACCATCAGCTCGGCCGAGGTGATGCAGGTGAAAAGCCGCTACTACGCGTTCTACGAGGGCATTCGCGGGCCGGGGCCGAACGATCCTGGCGATTCGCAATTTGGCTTGGGGCTGGCGCGTAGCATGACAAATAAGGTGGATGGGCCGTGGGAGAAGTTTGGCCACAATCCCATTCTGGCCGACCTGCCCGGCAACATCGGCCTGGGCCACGCCGATGTAGCGGTCCATCAGGACGTCACCTATCTCTACACGTCACTCGATGGACTGAAGCGCAGTCGGCTAAAACTGGTGTGGTGAAGGAGGGG
>JBBQST010000421.1:0-4071 GCA_038213625.1 Thermoflexales bacterium | reverse complement strand
AGTTCCACATGGGGCTGGAGATGAGATAGATATCGGCCGACAGGAAATGCTTGATCAGGTTTTCGATCTGCTGCCACGATTCCTTGTGGCGCTTGTCGATGGGCTGGCCCATGGTGAGGGTGTATTTGGACTCGATGTTGTCGCCGGCCACAGCGGGCAGATCCTGGTTGAACAATTCGATGACATCGACTTGGAGATCGCTGTGCCTGGCTTTCAGGCTGTCCAGGAAAGCATTGGACACTTTGAGGGTATTGGAGTCGTTCTCGCGAGGCGTGGCAATCACGTGCAGAAGCTTCATAGGGGGATTCCTTTCGATGAGTCAGATGAGCAAATATTTAGTTGTGGGATTACAACCGGTGACAAATAGTCGGCCGAACGGCGAATTTACGCATCGCTTGGCTCATATTTAGCGTCCCGGTGTGTCCAGGACAATGTATCAGGAATTGGGAACGCCGCAAGCGAAGGCATGTACGACTTGAGTAATCGGTGGGATTTCACGCCTTAAAACTTTGTTTACAGACTACTCAGTAATCCCCTTCAAGTCATGCCGCACCACCGGCCGCGCCCGCACATGCCGCGCCACCCCCTTGAATCCGGCTCGCATAAACATGGACACATAGCCCATGTCGGTTGCACTCGGCGACGCTTCTACATCCAAAGGGGCGAATGGTGAGTTTCATCTCACATCAATGGGTCAAAATCTGCCTGACCAGTTCGCGCACTATTTGGTACCGGAATCCTTAACCGCCACGGCCTTGAAAAAGGTGTAGCAAAACACGCCATCGGCCTCAGCTGTGCGATATAGATCAGCAACAGCCCTGTCAAAGTCGGCCGCACGCATCAGCCCCGCCGCTAGCGCCGGCACGCGAATCCCCTCGATCATGGCCGTGAAGGTTTTGCGGGTGAAGCCATCGACCAGCGCCGGTTTGCTGGCATCGACATAGACCATGCGCGGCGAAACCTGCACGTCGTCAAAGCCGGCTTTGCGCAACAACGGATACAGCGCCCGGCCAATCAGCGCATTGCCGCCGGCCCGGGCCTGCAATTCCACCTGGCACACCACGGCTTTGCGCGCCATCTCGCTGTCGGGGTAAAAATAGGTGGAGCCGTGATCGCCTTCGATGACGGTGAGGGTGCCACCCGGCTTCAAGACACGCTTGAGCGCGTTCAGCGCCGCCACCGGCTGGGCCAGATGCTCCAGCACAAAGCATACGAATACGTGATCGAAGGACTCCGCTGGAAAGGGCAGATCGAAGATGTCGGCCTGTTGCAGCGTGACATTGAGCAGACCAGCCGCTTGCACCGCTTGCCTGGCCTCGTTCACCGATGTCTCAGATACATCAATGCAGGTGATGTGCGCGTTCGGACTCTGGGCGGCCAGGGTGACCGTTTGCGCGCCGACGCCGCAGCCTGCCTCTAGCACTGTGCTCCCCGCCGGGTAGGTCGTGTCCGAATGCAGCAACGCCACCAGCGTCGAGGCCTGGTCTTGCAGCCGCAGATTTTCTTTTAGGTCGTAGCCGTGGATGTAGGTGCCGGTCATGCCGACACTGTATCGCGACTCTGGTCAAGATCAAAATTTTGCCGCTGTGGATTTACGTCGGACTTGCAAATGTCGCGATCCACCCTCACCTGTGCGCCGCGCTATTTCCCTTTTTAGACGGCCACTGCCATTACCATGGGCCTGGATGGAGAAGCCGAATTTGCGTGCGCTGGCCGGCGACGCCCTCATTGCGTTGGGAATTAATCTGATCTTTGGGTTGCTGGCCTGGCGGGTCTATGCCTTGCTCGATCAGACTCAACTGACCGACCCCATGGTTTTGGGTTTCGCCGCGTTGTGGGCGGTCATGCTGATCGTGAGCGTGATCCTGTACATCATCGGGCGGCGCTTTCGGCTCAATCTCTATGATCGCGCCACGTTCTATCTGTCGAGCAACGTGCTGGCCAGCGCGCTGCCGCTCCTGTTTTTTGCGGCCTTTGTCGCGTTGCAGACGCATCAGGTTGCAGCCGATTCAGGCACCCTCGTCACGATTGTCCTGTTCGTCATCGGCTTCCTGGCCTGCTATGCCGCGCACATCGTCGTCACGGTCTTCTTTCGCGGCACCATCTATGTGCTGGTCAATTGGGTTGTGGTGCTGGGCAGCTATGTGGTGTTTGTGCTGTGGCCGGCCGCCGCGCAGATCCTGGTCGGTAGATTCATCGCGCCCTAGCAATGGGTTGCGGGCCGATTGCAACGGCAGGTTGAACAGGTTCACGCGGTCACGGCACTCTCGACGATGGACACGGTGCGATAAAACTAAAAAATGAGAAACCCAACATGTTTACATCGGGTTGAGATTGCCTCTTGACTCTCGAGCCGCTCGAAGGTGCACGCTGTTCGACATGAACAGCTTAAATCTCAACTCGAATCTTCAATCAAAATCCGGCCTTGTTCGCAGGCGGCTCATCACTGTGTTGCTGGCGCTGCTGGCCTTGCCGCTGGTTGCGTTTGCACTGGTCTCGCCCGTTCGCCGCGTTGTGCTCAACCCGCTCATTCTGAATTACACGACACCCCAACAAAATGTCACAACCGTAGCCGTACGCGCCGATGCACTGCAAAATCATGTGTTCGACCCCGCCGTGATCGAGATCAAGGCCGGCACCACCATCACGTGGAGTTTTCAGGACGTGGGTGAGGCCGGCGCGCACAATGTGGTCAGCATCAACATCGCCCGCCAAAGCTTTGCTTCGCCCGTCCTGACCACCGGCCTGTATACCCACACCTTCACCCAGCCCGGCACCTACCTGTATGACTGCACCCTGCACAGCAACATGCGCGGCAAGGTGATTGTGACGCCCTAAGTTATTCCTCAAAAGTAATAGTCACATTTCAGAACTTCAATTCCTTAAGTGAAGGCACCGTCCAAGGGAAGTCATCGAGTAACCCCGTCATTCCCGCGGAGGCGGGAATCCAGGTGTAACCCCGACGCAACTGTAACTGAGAGGTCTGGATTCCCGCCTCCGCGGGAATGACGGCTTAAGCTATTTGCTTTGACCTACTTCGGGTTGGCATTGTTTTGAAATGTGGCATTTACTTCTGAGCACTAACTTAGTTCAGAACCTCAAATGCTTCTTAGCTTTGGCGCGTTTGAAACTAAAATTCATGATTGCGTGTGTCTGCAAAAAAGCACGCACGCGCCACGCTCATGAATACCGTTCTTCCCATTTCCACCGAGACCGCCCGGCGCTTTATCCTGGGCAAACAAGGCTTGTGGCCGGGCCGGCGCTGGCGCGGCATCCACGGCACCGAGGCCGCCATGCGTGCGATGGAGCACCTGCAGCTCGATCCACTGCAAATTGTGGCGCGCAGCCAGGACCTGAAACTGCACAGCCGCGTGCTCGACTACACACCCGGCTTGTGGGAAGACGTGACTTATGGGCAGCGAAAGTTTTTCGATTGGGGCGGCTGGCTGGCGGTGCGGCCGATGGAGGAACTGCCGCACTGGCGGGTGATGATGCGGCGCGAACACGAGAATGCCCACTGGATGGAGCAGGCCCGCGAGCACGCCGACGCCATTGTCGAGATGCGCCAGATTCTGCGCGAGCGCGAGACGGTGAGCAACCGCGATTTTGAGATGAAAAGCCGTGTGCGAGTGGATAACTATCGCGGCCGCAAAGACAGCGCCATCGCGCTCTATTATTTGTGGCGCGTCGGCGAAGTCATGGTGCATCACCGCGAGCGATTTGAGCGGGTGTATGGGCTGACTGAAAACATCGCGCCGGCGCACCTGTTAACCGAGAGCAATGAGGTCGAGGCCGAGCGCTATTTCATCAAAAAAGAGATTTCGTTTTTTGGCCTGGGCAAGTCGCAATCGTGGGGGAACCTGCTCCAGCGCAAGGTGAGCCTGACCGAGACAAAAGCGTTTTACGAGACGATGCTGGCTGAGGGTGAATTGATCACGGTGCAAGTGGAGGGATGGAAGGGGCCGCGCTATGCATTGGCCAGCGATGCCCCGCTGCTCGCAGACTTGAATGCCGGCCGCATCCCCACAGCGTGGTCGCCGCTGGAAACGACCAACGAGCAGGAGGTGTTGT
>JBBQST010000420.1:0-4080 GCA_038213625.1 Thermoflexales bacterium | reverse complement strand
TTTGTCGTGGTTTGGGTGTTTTTCCCGCAGGGCGGGTCTCCCCGCATTTGTGTTAAAACGCAACCATCCCCACGACAACCTGCCTTATTTAATGTGTTGAGTGTATGCATACTGGCTTCAATTCCCCATGTGCTTCCAACTGTCCGACGCGGCATCATAAGCATATACATCGCGGGTCTCGCGGCGTTCGCTGGTGGCGGCCAGGTTGAAGTTGAAGATGAGGCCGCGCACGATCATCTGGCCGGTGGCATCGAACTGGACGCGCCAGGGGCGAAAGTTGGTGTCGGGCATCGTCAGCTCCAGCCGCGGCTCACTGACAAACTCGCCCAGCTCATTCAGCTCGATGGAATACACCTGCGGCTGACGCGCCAGACCATAGTACAACCGCTTGCCCTTCTGGGTGGTGAAGATGCCGATTCCGAATGCATCCACACCTTTGTATTCGCCGAGAATTGCCTTGGTGCTCAAATTGATGCGCACAATCTGGCCGGCCTCATTGCTGCGGGTGGAGCCAGCCACGGTGGAGGCATATAGGATGCCGGTGTCGCAATCCAGCGTGGTGCCCATCAGGCCGAAGGGATTCTCGGTTGAGGGCGGCAACGTGCTGGTCAGGGCCAGCCAGGGCTTGAACTCGGCCGAGGTGCTATCGAGCCGCCACAAGGTGTTTTGTTGCTCGGGCGGGTTGTCGATCAGGCTGACCCTGGGCGAGGGGAAGGTATAGGCATTGCCGCCCTGGTCGAAGGTGATGTGGCCGAGGTAACCCGCGTCGCTCCAGGTAGGGTTGGTGAAGACGCGGGTGGGTTGGCCTTGCTCGTTGAGGTCGTAGGCCACCAGCCCTTTGATGACGCGGTCGGCCGTGGTGAGCACCGCCCGCAGACTGAAGCCCATCTGCTGCGGGAAGATCGGCGTCTTCTTGCAATAGTCGGCCGTGCCCAGGGTGGCCGGAACCGCAGTGAGGGCCGAGGTGGCGACGGGCGTGGCCGCGGCGCCAAGGGCGCTAGCAGGGGCGCTGGCTGGCGTGTTGCGTTGCCACACCACGATGCCGACGATGATCAGTGCCAGCGGAATCACAGCGGCCAGCCAGATCCAACTGGGTAGGCCTTTGCTGGAGGAAGTGGGCGCGGGTGCAATCTTGGGCGGAATTGATGGGGAGGCAGACGAGACGCCGGCACCAGAGGTGGGGCGTGATTGTGCCCGCTGGCGTGTCGCCTGTTTGGTTTTCTTGCTCATGACTTGTGTTCAGCTTGCATCTGATCACGGACTGGCAGTGTGCAGCTTTATGTGGCTTTGATAGGGAAGTGAATTATTTGTGAATTATTGTGAGATTGGATTGTACTGATGCCAGTGGGCCAGTATGTATGGGTCTTTGGATGGATCATGCGCTTGATCTGGCCGCACACAATCTGGCGGCACGCAAGCTTGCGGCATGATCTTGGCCCACACACAGGTTTTGGAGCGCGGCCATGTCCGCATGTATCATCGCCGACACGCTAACGTTAAATAACGAATGAGTGTTGTTGAGTGTTGTGCATTGCGGCAACGGCGCAATACTCCTGCGAAGGACGAATGATGAACCCATTGCGACGAATCTTCCCTCTGGCCCTGACTATGGTGGTCATTCTGGCCGCTTGCGGCAACGGCGGCCAAACGGCACCCTCTGGACTGGAGCCAACACGCACCGCCTCGTCCAACACCCCGGCCCCCCGCGCGACCCGTGTGCCGACGGTCCTCCCCATTCCTCGCGCCACCGACCGGCCGTTGGTGGCCGATGCCATCACCCTTGATAGCGCGGCAGCATTGACGGTGACTGCGACGCGTGAAGAGACCTCGCCGCCCCAACTGTATGCCGTGGCCAATGGGCGGGTGCTGGGCGTGGCGTCGCGTAGTTTTGAATTGCTCGACGCGACCACGTTGCAATCCATCACCCGGACAACGTATTCGGTGCCGCCTCCCGCGCCGGACGAGTCGTCCTCGATGTATTGGTACACCGCCTCTCCCGATGCCACCACCGGCGCAACGATGAATGCGAACGGTGAAGTGACGTTTTATGATCTGGGCACGGGCCAGGCCACCAAAACACTGACGCTGACGCCGCCGGAGAATACGGCTCAGGCCGATATTGCACTCTCGGCGGACGGCCGCGAACTGGTGTATGCCAATGGGGTGGTGCGGCGCTTTTTGGTCGAGACGGGTGAGGAGCTGGGCGTGGCTCAAACTATGCCGGCGGCCACCGCGAGAATTTTGTTCGCCGAGAATGCCTCCAAGCTGGCCGCGATTCAACCGGACGGCAGTATCGTCGTGCTCGACACGGGCGTGACCGTCGCGGCTGCACCTGTGTCGCCAACCGAGCCTCTGACGCCGACCGAGCCCGTAGCGCCATCGCCAGAAGTGACGGCGTCACCAGCGGTGACGACGACAACGGAGCTGACTTCGACTGAGTGGGTGACACCGACTGAACCTGTAGCGCCAGCCGTAGAAGTGACCGCGACAGAACCGGTGACCTCGACTGAGCCGGTGACCCCAACCGTGGAAACGACTGCGACAGTGGCGTTGACGCCGGGTGAGCTCGTGGCCCCGGCGGAGCCCATTACCCCGACCACAGAGGTGACAACGACTGAGCTTGTGACGCCGACGGAGCCGGTTGCGCCAGCGCCAGAAGCGACGGCGTCACCAGAGGTGACGGCGACCACTGAACTCACGCCGGCTGAAGCTGTGCCACCCGCTGAGCCCGTGGCGCCGACCGAGCCTGTCACGCCCACCGAGCCGGTAGCGGAGACCGGTGGCGTAACGCTGACGCCGAATTTCACCTCGACCGATCAATTGCAATTTAGTCCGCTGGGCACGTGGCTGGGTGTTGCGGATGGAGAAAGTCAGGTGGTGCTTTACAACTTGAGCCAAACCTCGGCAACGTCGGAGACGTCGTCAGCAACAACGGCTCAGACCATTGAGGTGACCGGGCCGGCGCTGACGGTGTTTGATGCGCAGGGCACCCGGGTGGCCGTGCTGAATGCGGGTGTGGTCACGGTCTATGCCATTGGCGCGGCCGAGCAACCCATTCAGGAACAGGTGCTGCAATTGTCCGGCGATGCGGTGCCGACCTCGGCCCATTTCTCTGCCGACGGCTCGACCGTGTTTGTGGCGAGCGTGGGCGGCGTGGAAAACTTCCGCGTGAGCGATGGCGGGTTGGTGCAAAGCGGCATGCGGCTGGGCTTTACCCGGCTGCTGTTTACGCTGGATGGCCAGCGTGTGCTGTCATGGGGCGCGCTGACACCATCGGCCAATGTGGGGGTGATTGATGCCGCGACGGGCGAGGTGATCTCGCAACTGGCCCATGACTCGACGGTGCGGTTTGTGACCCTGAGCCCCACCGGCCAATATGCCGCCACAGCCACCCGCGACGGCAGCACGCACGTGTGGCGCTTGAGCGACGAGACCGACCTGCTCACGATCACGGCCGCGCCCGACAACGAGCGGCGCGGCGCGGTGTGCTTTACCCCCGATGAAAAGGGCCTGGTGATGATCGAGGGCGACGAGATCGTGATTGAGCCCATTGGCTCGGGCAACCGCCGCCGCTTTGCACTGCCGGAGAATGTGCTGAATCTGGCCGGCTGCGGCAACGATCAGGGCACGCTGGCCTTTATTGCCGAGGATGAGATTTCGATCGCGAATCTGGATGGGGACATCCTGGGCACGATTACGCTGCCATCGGAGGCGACGGACTTGCGCGAGGCCGCGCTCTATCAGTTCAGCAACGACGGCCGCTATCTGGCCGGCATGAGCGGGTCGGCGCTATATATCTGGGACACCGGCACCCAGGAATTGCTGCACACGGTGAACCTAGTCACGCCGCCGATCTTCGGGTTCGAGTTCAGCCCCACCGATGCCAAGATTGCGGTGAACTTTGGCGATGCGGCCCAACTGGTGGATGTGGCGACGGGCGAGGTGACCGAGCTGAATGTGCCAACCTCGCCCACCGCGCGCTGGCTGACCGTGTTGTTTACGGCCGATCCCAATACCGTATTGACCGCAGCGATGGTGTCTGACGAAGCCACCGCCGCCCAGCAGGTCACGGCCCGCACC
>JBBQST010000419.1:0-4089 GCA_038213625.1 Thermoflexales bacterium | reverse complement strand
AGGCGGGAATCTAGGCGTAACCCCAACTCAGTAGGGGATGGAAGGTCTGGATTCCCGCCTCCGCGGGAATGACGTTGTAACGTAAAGTCTTTCCTTTGACAGACTACTAGTCCATAAAAAGTTGGGTTTGGTCAGGGGTGTTAGGCTTAAGACCTATGTGAGCATGAGTCGTGTAATGAGGTAAAACCTGCGCGGCCACATGTGCGTGCAGCGCGATGCGATGCCGTCACAACAGCATACAACCTGTTGACCAGGCTTGCCCTGCTTTATTCATCCATTCCCGCTTTTTATCCTTTTGCTGAAAGAATAAACTCAATTTTGGATGAATTTCATTGATCGGGTGAGAGAAAAGGATCGTTGCGCGAGAAGCAATCTACCGGCCTTGCTCCTGCCATCCCGCTTGACCAGGGCCGAGGTCGCAACTAGTCCCGGCCGATGCGTCTCTGATCCGACGCATGTGACGTCGGCTATTTGAGCTGGAACGCCATGTCATCCAGGTAGAGGCTGCTGGAATCGGCTCCGTCAGTGCTGACTTGAAATTTTAGCTCCACGGTCTGGCCGGCAAATGCGCTTAAATCCACAGATTCGCTCGACCAGGTGGTGCTGGCAGTGGACTCGCACAGTAGGATGGACTGCACCGGCTGATTATTGATCAGCACCTGGGCTGTGTCGTGGGCGCAATCGGTCTCGATGCTTTTGACGCGCTTCCAATAGACGAGATTGACCGGCGCATCGGGTACCACAACCTGTTGCGAGATGGTGGTGGTCTCGTCATTCATGCCACCCAACCAGCTCATCCACATGCCGCTGTGGGGGGTGCGATCGGCCGGTAGTTGGTCGCGGTTCAGGATGAGATTGACCAGACCGATGGACGAACTCATCTGCCAGTTCTGGGCACCCGCCTCGAAGCCCCCATTCTCCAGATACAAGGCACTGTCAAAGCTATTCACCATCGTCGCACTGGCGTTGCTGGCGAGCATGGGCAGGAACAGCGTTTGGATTTTGATCGTTTCCACCGGTAGTGTCGGCACAACCACGATAGGTTGCACCGGCCCCACACTTTCAAAGTTCATCAGTTTTTGGAGCGCGGCGTAGGCGTTGATGATGCCAGCGCCGCACAGGTTGATGTTGCAGCTGCTGGTCGCGGGGAATGCCGTAACCGAGCTGCGTAAGATCAAACGAACGCCCTCGAATGTCAGATTGGGCTGGGCCGACTTCAGCAGTGAGACGATGCCACTGACCTGGGCCGCGGCCATGCTGGTGCCGTTGAGCATTTTGAATCCGCTGCTCATCGGAGCGGTGCTGCCCAGATCCACGGTGGAAATCACACCCGCAGTGCCATCGCCGCCCGGAGAGCTGATCGTGACACTGCTACCCGCGTTGGAATACGAGGCGCGATTGCCGGCGTTGGAAACCGAGCCGACCGAGATGACATTGGCACAATTGGCTGGTGCAAAAGCATTGGCATCGCCACGCTGGTTGCCGGCGGCCGCCACCACAATGACGCCTTTGGCCGTGACCTCGTTGATGGCGTCCTGATATGCCTCGTTGCAGTCGCTGCTGCCGCCCAGGCTCAGGTTGATGATCTGGGCCGGCGTCGGGTTCAGCGGCACCCCCGGCACTTCAATGCCCGCGGCCCAGCGAATACCGTCGATGATGTCGCTGTCATACCCGCCGCACTTGCCCAAGACGCGCACGGGCAGAATCTTGCTCACCCAATTGGCACCGGCCACGCCGTACTGGTTGTTGCCCCGTGCCCCGATGATGCCGGCCACGTGTGTTCCGTGCCAGTGGCTGCTTGTGACGTTGCACCCATACAAGCTGCTGCTTTGCCGCGCACTTTCATCGGTGGTGACCCAGGAGCCTGGATCGCTGGCATCGGCATCGCGCGCATCGCCATCGTTGCCCATCTCGGCCGTGCTGACGAAGTCATAGCCCGGCAGCAAACGGCCAGCCAGATCGGGATGCTCGTAGCGAATGCCGGTATCCAGCACGGCAATGATGATGTGTTCTGTGCCGGTGATGAGGTACCAGGCCGACTGGACGTTTGCGCCAAAGGAGTTGCTGGTGGGCGCATAGTAGGGCAACTGGTCCTTATAAAAGGTGTCGTCCGGGATAAACGCGGCACTGCGGCGCAGGTTGGGCACCATATATTCGATCTCCAGCGCATGGGCCGAAGCCGCAGTGGCTGGCGTGGATTTCGTGGGCTCGGATGTGCCGGTGTGGCCGAGTAGGGCTGCAATCTGATCTTGGTCGGCGAAGGTCACCAGAAAGGTCTGGCTGGACAAAACCGCGTCGATTCGGGCTGCCTTGCTGCTGATCTGGCTGAGGGTGGTCTGCGCCATATTTTGCGACACGCCATTGCTTGCGGCGAGCGCGTCTACGGCATTGGCACTGCGAAATTTGACGATGTATTGCAGGGTAGCCGGCGGCGTCAAAACCGAACCACGATTATCAAGTGCTTCGTCCATGACATCCATGTCACCCTCTTGAGCGAGTGCAACTTCAGACTCAGTAAAAGGAGTTGAATCTGCGGGTAGAGCCGTGCTGGCGAATCCCAGAATTGCGTTGCCAAAAATGTTGATGAGGGTCAATGCAATGACGATGATGATCTTGATGTTTTTCATAGCTGCGCCTTATTACCTACTTGTTCCTGGGACTTTAGTCCTAGATGCTCTAAGGCTTTGGTCGCGTATGGAAGCGCATTCCTTCGGCGAAACTGCAGAGTCCTCGTGAATGACTGGGAACCCTCAGCAAACTGAGAAACTTAATTTCAAAGTATTTGTCTCTATTGCCTGGCTCGGCTTCTAAGCAGACAGGCTAATGAAATAAATGCAGAAGCTGAACTTCACGAGCAAGACACCACAGCCGTGGATGTTGTGCGAAGGGCTGTGCGAGGGGACAGGCCCAGCATCGTTGGAGGAGCCGGACGATAGGACAATTCGAAAGTCGTTTGACAGAGTATGAGATGTCGTTTGCACGACCTTGTTGTAGATGCGTGCGTCCGCCGGACGCCCCTACCATTACGCAATACCGACTTTCGAATAGCCGTAAGCCGGACGAAACGACCCATCGGCGCGTGCGATGGGTGTAGTATGATCGTGCGGCATTTTGGGCGGTTTTTCGGTTTGCGACCGCTTAAATGTCCCTAAAACGTGGCGCGTTGTGTGTTGCGTTCATATCGGTGCCAATTGCAACTTTGACTATTGCCAGGAGCGTTTGATGTTTCAGCCGGTTTCTAATCAGGTGGATTTCCCCTTACAAGAGCGAGAGGTGTTGGCCTTTTGGGCGCGCACAGGCGCGTTTGAGGCGTTGCGCAAGTTGCGCGCGGATAGCCCCAAACGATTTAGCTTTATAGATGGGCCGATTACCGCCAACAACCCGATGGGCGTCCACCATGCCTGGGGCCGTAGCTACAAAGATTTGTGGTGCCGTTACAAAGCCATGCAGGGTTTCGATCAGCGCTGGCAAAACGGCTTCGACTGCCAGGGCCTGTGGGTCGAGGTCAATGTCGAGAAGGACCTTGGCTTCAAGAACAAGCACGACATCGAGATCATGGGTGTCGAGAAGTTCATTCGCTTTTGCAAAGAGCGGGTGTTGCGCAGCGCCGCGCAGCAGACCGAGCAAACGATTCGCCTCGGCAACTGGATGGATTGGAACGATCCTGACGAGTTGCGCATGTTGGCCCAAAAGTTGATCGATGATCCGGCGCAAGTCATCACGCTGGTGCGCGAGGACGAGGAGATTCGTGGCACGGTCGAGCAACTGGTTGGGCAATTGGGTATGCCGATCCTGGGCGGCAGCTACTTCACCTTCAGCGACGAGAATAACTATCAAATCTGGGGCTTCCTCAAGAAGTGCTTCGAGCGCGGCTGGGTGTATCGCGGCGGCGATGTCATCCCGTGGTGCCCGCGCTGCGCCACCGGCATCAGCCAGCACGAGATGGACACCGAGGGCTACCACGATCGGGTCGATCCGGCGTTTGTGGTGAGGATGAAGCTCAAAAGCATTGACCATTTGCCATTGACCATTGACCATTCCGTGAACCCGTCCGCCAATGGTCGATGGTCAATGGTCAATTGGGTCAAT
>JBBQST010000418.1:0-4091 GCA_038213625.1 Thermoflexales bacterium | reverse complement strand
GTCCACGATCCTCTGTCTTGCTTAATTGTTCGCCGAGCGCCCAGGGGCGCGAGCCACCACCGAGGGATCGCGGCCCTCGATGACAAAGGCAAAGCCGTAGTTGGGCTGGATGCACTCGCCATCCGGCTGTTGAGCCGGCCGGTCAAAAAACTGAATGGCCATGCGGGTGGCACAGCCGGTTTTGAGCGTCAGCGGCTGGCGCAAGATATCGTGCGGCTGGCCGGGAAACTCGAAGTAATAGTGATTGCTCAGCGTTTTGCGCGCCACAGCCGCCCAACTGGGCGGGGTCACATCGTCGAGCAATCCCTGATAAATCAGCGTGGGAATGTTGCTCTTGACCACTTCGGTTTGCCGCAACAGCGCTTTGCCTGTGGGCAGCAAGGCGCAACCTGCGCCGATGGCCCGCAGCGCGGCCAGATCCGCCGTCACCAGTTTGGTGGGCAGATTGAGCGACCTGTTGGGCGTGAGGGCCGTTTGCACCTGCGTGAATGCC
The DNA here is from genome assembly GCA_038213625.1 of Thermoflexales bacterium. Lineage (GTDB taxonomy): Bacteria > Chloroflexota > Anaerolineae > J036 > Brachytrichaceae > JANMVQ01. The sequence continues at coordinate 3,598 of JBBQST010000418.1, read as the reverse complement.
CACTCATCCCGGCAATTCGCCACAGACTCGGCAATGCTGCCCGTGGGATTGGCCGACAGGGGCACGGCTGGGGCCGGGGCAGGATTTTGCAACAGGCTCTTGAGCATGCGCGTCTCACCCAGATCCAGCTCGTGAATCATCAGCGGCACCAGGCTCACGTTGTCCGGCGTCAGTTGAGTGAGCACGAACTGCATCAGATCGTCGCCGCTAAGCTAGCGCTGGCCTGGTTGGGTAGCCCCAGCACAATCGGGTCTTTATTCAAGCGCGTGACCAGATCGGCATAGCGCACCTTGAGGCGGGCAAATGAGGTATTGCAGGCTGGGCTGGCCGCGCACTGGTCGAATATCAACATGGCCACCTCGTAGCGCGCCTGTGTGGGCTGGGTCTCGTAGATATTGACCGACGGCGGCACCAGGGAGTCCAAAACCACCGCGTGCAGGTTTTGGGGATAGGCGCGCATCATTTCCAGCGCCACGCGTGTGCCATGAGATACGGCATAAAGGTCATAGCGCGCGAAGCCGAGTGTGTGCATCAAATCGGCCGCATCGTCCGCGTTGGTCTTGGAATCGTAGTGGGTCAGGTCAATGCCCTGGCTCGCCAATGCGTCGGCGCACTGTGGCAAGCCCACCAGCGACTCAGGAATCGGCCGGTAAATTTCAGCCAGCCGCGCATCCAGTTTGGCGCGCTCGGCCGCCACATCCAACGGGCGGGCCGCGGGTGGGCACACCAAGTTCGGCGTCGCCAGCGGCAGGCCGCGCGGCTCATACAAAACGATGTCGCGCCCGGCCCTGAACGGCTGCAATGTCGTATAGACCTCGGCAAAGTTGGCCAGCGCGCTGCCCGCCGGCCCGCCGGTGAGAAAGAGCAGCGGCTCCAGCTCGGGGCTGGTGCTGTCGCTGCGCTTGATGAGCGTGTAGGGCAGTTCGAGCCATAGATCATCTGGCCAGGCGCGGTCTTGCGGCACCCGCAGATGGCCGCACAACACTGTGTCGCCCTCGACCAGATCCGCCGGAAGCGCATGCGCGCACGCGGCTGGCACCAGGCTGGGCCGCCCGTCGGACTGGGGCGGCGGGGTGAGCCGCGCGACCGGTGCCGTGGGCGGCGCAACCAACTGCGAGCCCCCGGACAAGGACGAGCCCGCCGGGGTGCAGGCCGTGACCATCACAGAGGCCAGCAGGCTGAGAATCAGTGCCTTCATCCCTCGTGCAGGGTGCTGTGTGTGCATCAAAGTAGCGGACTCCCGATATCTGGATCATCTGGATCGGGCTGTGTTGGAGACGAGATCAGGCCCATTACATTTCCTCGCGGAAACGCAGGCCATGGCGGCGACGCGCTTCCATCCAAACCTTGCGAATCAAGCCCGAAATTTGCTCGGGATCCTTCACATTGTTCAGAACCGCGACCGGGTCGCTGGCATCGGCACTGCGCAGCACAATGTCGCCGATGCCCAGGATGCGCTCGCTGAGGCCCTGGGTGTAATCGATATCCTGCAGGCGGATCAACTCGATGTTCTCGGAGGTTTTGCTTAACAAGCCGCTGACAAGACGAATGCGCTCGGTGGTGACGATGTAGCGATCCGAGATGGATAGGAGCGGCCGGCCCTGCCAGACCACCTCTTCATCCGGCAGCGGCGGCGGGATCATGTCGTCCAGATCCATGACCCGAACCGGCGTGCTGGCCCCTTCATGCAGGGTGTCTAAAATCGCATCAACCTCCAGCAACATGCCGTCGGCAACGGTGCTGATCAGGCGGTACTGCTGGTCGGCCGGGATGGCTGAAATATCCACGCCACTTTGTTTGATTGACTGTTGGATGCGCCCAATGACGCGGTCGCGATGTTGTTCTATTCCCATGGTTATTCCTGTTGGCCCTCTTGTAATAATTGCCGAGTGATCGGGTATTCGCCCCTACCATTACATACAACGAACTCTAGTAGCCTGTCAACGCAAAGACTTTAGGTTAGTCCAAGGGCGAACCTGAGACTTGACAAAAACGATGAACCTAAGCCGTCATTCCCGCGCAGGCGGGAATCCAGGCGTAACCCCGACACAACAGTAGATCGAGGCCTAGATTCCCGCCACCGCGGGAATGACGTGGCTACGTAAAGTCTTTGCGCTGACAGACGACTAGAGTCGCCATAAATGAACTCGTGTTGCCCACTTGTTTCAAACTCAAGCACGATTATCAACATATTGGGCCGCGTGCAAAATGCATAAAAACAACGAACCCTTAGATAGCCCTTCGCACCTTTGCAACTGCTCATCTCACAGCACGATCATATCGTCGGCATGAATCAGCATCGGCGCGTAGTCGTAGCCCAATAAGTGCTCGATCTCGTCGCTGCGCTTGCCCGCAATCTTGCGCGTGTCGGTGGAGTTATAGCGGGCAATGCCACGGGCAATATCGTGGCCCAGCAGATTGCGCACGGCGATGATATTGCCGCGCTCAAAATCCACCAGCACCTCGCGCACGCCCACCGGCAATAGGCTTTTGCTATCGCTCACGGCTCGCGCCGCCCCTTCATCCACCCTCACCGCCCCCAACACCTTCTCCGACAGAATCCAACGCTTGCGGCTCTCCACCTCGGTGGCTTGGGCTGCAAAGCGGGTGCCGATGGGCGTGCCATTTGCCGCATCAATAATGGCTTGTGGCTGAGTGCCCTGCGCGATGACCACTTCGGTGCCGGAGCGGGTGGCCAGCTCGGCGGCCTGCAATTTGGTGGCCATGCCGCCGGTGCCCAGGCCGGTTTTGGTGCCACCGGCCAGTGCGCGAATGGCCGGCGTAATGTGCGGCACCTGCGAGATGAGCCGGGCATTCGGGTCGCGGCGCGGGTCTGCCGTGAACAGGCCGGGCTGGTCGGTCAGGATCACCAGCAGGTCGGCATTTAACAAATTCGCCACCAGCGCGGACAAGTTGTCGTTGTCGCCGACCCGAATCTCATCCGTCACCACGGCATCGTTCTCGTTGATCACCGGCACAATGTGGTTGGCCAAAATGGCTTGCAACGCGTCGCGGGCGTTGAGGTAGCGCCGGCGATCCTGCAAATCGGCCCGCGTCAGCAACACCTGGGCCACCTGCACATCGAACATGCCAAACACCTGCTCCCAGGCCAGCATGAGATGGGTCTGGCCCACGGCCGCCAGCATCTGCCGCAGCGGAATCTCCTTGGGCGAGTGGGTATAGCCCAGCCGTTCGCGGCCGGCAGCCTGCGCGCCCGAGCTGACCAGCACCAACTGATGCCCCTGCTCGCGCAACTGCACAATCTGTTGCGCGATCTCGAGCATGCGCCGGTTGCTGAGGCGTGAGGTGCCGGCCGTCAGCGTGCTGGTGCCGACTTTGACAACGATGCATTGGGTATTCATGGCCTGTTTACGGGCCGTGATTATAGAGAGGTTGGCGGGTGGAGCGCGTTTGACTTTTAGATTGACATACTTCAGCTCATTCAAGGCTCATTGGCGCGACGTGCATTAAGTTTGGTGCTCGATTGGGCCGAGCTACACCGCGCCGATTTGCTGTTGAATTGGGAGTGGATGCGCAATGCACAAGCGTTCAATAAGATTGACCCACTTTAGCGAGAAACGCAAATGAGGAGCGATTG
>JBBQST010000417.1:0-4092 GCA_038213625.1 Thermoflexales bacterium | reverse complement strand
CATCAAAGATGCGAATGCCTTTGACGTAGCCATCCTGGTTGTATGCGGCCACCTGGGCCGGGGTCAGTGTGGTGGGATTGGTCACGGTGCTGGGGTGAAACGTCAGCCGGCGTTCGAGCTGCTTCAGCTCCTCATAGTTGGGCTGAACCTTGAACGGGGTTGCGGGAGTAACTGGCTTATCCATTAGACATGGCCTCCATAAACTGAAACGATTGATATCACCCGCCGGGCAGTGCATTCACACTGCCCGGTGTAATTTTGATGGCTGTCAATAAGTGGGGAGTTTAGGGTTGATGACAGGATTTACAAAATGAGATTCCCGATCACGCCACGGCCGCGAGCACCTTGTTGAGCGCGTCAGTCAGTTCCTCCACCTGCTCCGCGCTCAAGTCGGGGCTGATATCGACATGCACGGCCCGCGATAGCAAATCTAGCGAGTGCGGGCATAGGTCTTTGTCGTAGCGCGGCGTGCCGTTGGCCCAGGCCCACGGCGCACCCGCCGCGCTCCAACTGCGCTGATTCACAATCGGCGTCCACTCGCAATACACGTGATAGTCCACTTTGCCTGAATATAGCTGCGCGGCCGGCGCACCCTCGGCTCGCAATGCCTTTGCGGTCTGGCCCGCCTGGGCCGCGTCGTTCATGAACATCACCAGACAAATGCCGGCGTCGCCGTTGGCATCGGGCTCATCGCGCAAAGCCAGACCCTTGCGCGCCAACACATCGGCAACACCGGATTTGACGATGGCGCGGTTGTGGCGCAAATCGCGCAAGATGCCATCCAGCCGGTTCAGTTGAGCCAGCGCCACCGCCCCGTGCAGCTCCGACATGCGCAGGTTGATGCCGGGCAAAATCTCCTCGGCTGGGACGCCGTTGCGCGCGCCGCCGATCACATCGTGCGCCATCACAATGCGCTTCCACAGCGCGTCGTCGTTGGTGGTGACGAGGCCACCTTCGCCGGCCGTGATCATCTTGTTGAATTGCAGGCTGAACGTGCCCACATCGCCAATCGTGCCCAACGCCTTTCCGTCGTAGCTGGCTCCCAATGCCTGGGCCGTATCCTCGATCAGGGCGATGTTGTGCCGTTTGGCGATGGCATTGAGCTCGGCCATGCGGCACGGCCCGCCACGCATGTGCACGGCCGCAATCGCCTTGGTGCGTGGGGTGATTTTGGCCTCGACATCGGCCGGATCCAACGTCAGCGATGAATCGATCTCGGCCACCACGGGGATGCCACCTGAGAACGTGACCGCGGTGGCCGTGGCGATCCAGGTGTAGGCCGGCACAATGACTTCGTCGCCGGGGCCAATGCCAACGGCGGCCATCGCGCACAGCAGCGCACCCGTCCCCGACGACACCGCCACGCAATGGCCCGCACCCATGCGTTCAGCAAATGCCAGCTCCAACTGGTCCACGATGGAGGGGCCAGCCTGCGTGCCGTAATAGCGAAACAGGCGCTTGTTGCGAATGACATCAAGCACGGCCTGCTCTTCCTCGGCCCCAATCCGCAGGCCACCGGGATACATGGGCGGCAGCGGGGTGGAGATGGCGGGTGCGCCGCCGTCGATGGCGAGTTGTTGATTCATGGTCATGATATTAGGTTGCTTTTTGTGCGGCCTGTTGCCAGTTGCACACGTGCTCACCGATGTTGGCCACGGTGTCGATCCAGATGCCGTTGGCGGGATCGGCGCAATAGGCGCACAACGCGTCGAGGATAGCCGGTGACATGGCCTGACGCGGCAGGTCGCCCACATCGTGCGCGACGAAGATGAGCCAGCCGCCCGCGGCCACCGCCCGATCGATCCAGTTGCGCAACGTCTCAAGCGGCTGCACATCAGCATCGACGCCGCTGGCCTGGGCCAGATCGCAATACGCCGGGTCGTTCCAGTTCTCATCGCGAAAGCCACGGCCGACCACGAAGCGCTCGGCCACCAGCGGCACCAGACTGCGCGCCTGTGTGCCACGGCCAATAAATTTCTGGCCGCAGCAGTAGGCATAGGTGCTGGCAGTGATGCCAAATTGATCGTGGATAAAGGCATTGGCCCCATCCAACTCGGCAGCATAGCTATCCACGGTGTGGTTCTCCAGCGCATTGGCCCGCGACCAGGCGAAGTTGCCGCTGCACGGATGGGTCATGGTGTGGTTGCCCAGCTCGTGGCCACGGGCTAACGCACTGCGCCAATCTTCCACGCGGGTCAGCGCAGTCGGCGGTGACACATAGAACGTGGCGCGCACGCCGTGGCGGTCGAGGATGGGCAGGCCGGCCTCCAATTGCGAGGGCCGCGCATCGTCAAAACTCAAGCTGACCGCAGCGCGTTTGTTGGCCGGCCAGCCATCTGTTTTCTGCATGGATTGTTCCTTCACATTGATTTGATTGAATGAGGAAAGTCTTTGAGTAACAACGTCATTCCCGCGAAGGCGGGAATCCAGACGTAACCTCAGCACAACAGTAGATCAAGCACTGGATTCCCGCCTTCGCGGGAATGACGGCTTAAGGTCTTTGCTTTGAGAGACAACGTGATTGAGTTTGGTTGTCTAAAACAGCTTTGGCTACTTCACAGTCCAATACGCCGGCGGCGCATCTTCCCACTTGGGCGCGCTGAGGCCACCGATGTCGAAGACGATGCTGCCGTCGCGCACGGTCAGGGCACACTCCAGCTTTTTGTCGCCGCTGATTTTGGCGCGGCCACAATCGATGTAGCTGAACTGGCCGGTGTGCAGCTTGAACACGGCCACGTCTGCGCCGCTGCCGACGCTCAGATGCCCCAACTCAGGGTGGCCGATCTCGTTGGCCGGGTTGATCGTCGAGAGCTTGATCACGTCGTAGAGCGGAATCCCCATCGCCAGGGCTTTGTTCATGGTGGTTTGCATGTCTACGACCACAGTGTTCATGCTGTGGCGATGCAGGTCGGTGCTGATGGAGTCGGGCCAGAAGCCCTGGGCAATGGCGCGCGCGCCGTTGCGATACCAGAAGCTGGCTGCGCCGTGGCCGAGGTCGAAGATGACGCCGCGTTTGCGGGCCTCGATCAGGTGGTCGAACACCTTGCCGTTCTCGTCGATGACGGGAAATTGCTGGGCGAAGACGTGGGTGTGAATATCGCCGGGGCGGGCCTTCTTCAAAATCAGCTCGGGATACGAGCGCTCGGGCAGGCGCGGCCAAAAGTCATACATCACGTGCCGTTTGCACAGTTCGGCCGCCTTGATGGACTGATCAACCGCCGCCCACGGCGTGTGCAACTCGTCCCACGGCAGGCGCGTCCAGTAGTGGGCGGTTTTGATGCCGATGCAAATATCGGCGTAGGCCTCGACAGCGGCGGCCGCCAGCTCGGCATCGAAAGTGCGCGGGTCCTGCTCGAAGTCACCCAGCATGCCGTCGTTGACGATGTTGATGTAGGCAAAGATGCGCGTCTTGGCACGATCAATCACCGTTTGCTTGAAGTGGCGAATGTGTCGCGCGCCGGCCGTGCCGGTGTCCACCATCGTAGTGACGCCGCTTTTGAAAGAGTGCGCATCGGCGTCGACACTCAAGCCTTCGGGGTCGCCCTCCGGCGCGCGGGTGTGATACACATGCACGTGAATGTCGAGGATGCCGGGGGTGACGATGTGGCCGGACACATCGGCCACCTTCGCGGCCAGCGCGGGGTTGATGTCGGGCGCAACAGCGGCAATGGCCTTGCCGATGATCGCGACATCGCTAATCGAGTCGATGTTGTTTTTCGGGTCGATGACATGGCCGCCTTTTAGCAGCAGGTCGTACTGGGGGGTTGCAGATTCTGTCGTTGACATGGGTTAATCGTAATCGCTCACGCCCAACACGAATCAGACCCTTCAGGTGGCGCACATCGAATCTGAGCCAACTCATACGTCCATGCGCCACCCGAAGGGTCTAGAGCAAATACCTAATTGGTATCCGAGACTGAAACCCACCCCCAGCCCCTCCCAAAGGGAGGGGAGACTGAAATCCCCCTCCCTTTGGGAGGGGTTAGGGGTGGGTCATCGTATGCCAAATAGCTACTTGCTCTAGGCTCACGCAAATTACCAGGTGCGTTCTTTGAGCATCTCCTGGATGGCTTCCTTCGGCACGGGCAGCGC
>JBBQST010000416.1:0-4097 GCA_038213625.1 Thermoflexales bacterium | reverse complement strand
AGCCATTCGAGAGAAAGCCCAGAAGCAGATCGATGGCCTGCTGGCAGCCAACAAACTGGATATGCTCGGGGCCATGAACGTGGACCTCCTGGGCATCGTCAGCAACTGCGGCGCGGGGTATCCTGGGCTGGTGGTGCCGGCGGGGTTCCGCACCAACGGCCAGCCCATGGGAATCATGTTGGTCGGCACAGCCATGGCCGATGCCAAGCTCATTCGCGCGGCCTACGCCCTGGAGCAAGCCACACAACCCTGGCGGCCGCCGGATCTGATGCACTGGAAATAAGTGACTTTGTCCTTCGGCCCTCAAAAGCGCTCCATGACTTTGGTCTGGAGCGCTTTTTGCTATTTCGCCACATGGCAAACATAAGTGAAACTCGCAAGTCATTTAGCCAAATCAATGACGATTCGTCAAAAAATATCGTCGTTTTGCCTTCAATGGCTTCTAAAGTAAGGCATCTATCCATACAAACGCATTCAAGGCAAAAGGCCATTGACAAAGCCCATGCGAATCTTTACCATGCCTAACAGTTAAAAACTGAAACGTTTGTAACTACTCATCCAGAGAGGTGGAGGGATCGGCCCTATGAAGCCTCGGCAACCGGAAGTGAGACGCGCTCGTGTGAGCATCCCTTCAAATACGGTGCCAACTCCGTCAGCAGTAGCTGGAAGATGAGAACGCGATCGTAAGTTCGTACTTCAATCGCCCTCTCAGCTTGGTTGCTGTGAGGGCGATTTTTTGTGCCTCTGGTGATGAGTAGCAGACGAATCACACTGCTATGCAACGCCAAATGATCCGGTCTACCAACGCAATCCCATCGTGGATTCATCCGAGAGCCTGCCCCGAGGCCTGCCTCTGTAAATAGCGGGCACGCGCTCCCACGCTGCAGCGCGCACACCCGCGGATCGCATTTCACTTTCACTCACTTGCTTGCTTTGGTCAATTTCAAGGTTGTGGTGGCTGAGCAGTGGCAAACACGCCACGCCGCCATCCCGGCCTGTGCTTGTCTGCGTCTGTTCAATTTACCGAAATCATGTCCAGCTCAATTTCTGCTTCAAAAACAAAACATGCGGGGTTGCCCCTCGTTGGAGCCGTAGTGACCGCCTTAATTTTGAGCGCCTGCGCCGCGCCGGCAGCGACCCCTGCCGCGGGTAACACCGCCGCACCCGCAGCCAGCGCCCCGGCCACCGTTCGGCTGGCCCACTTCCCCAACTTCACGCATGCGGCTGCGCTAGTCGGCGTCGCTCAGGGCACCTTCCAGAAGGCCTGGGGCGAGAACGTCAAGATCGATGTCAAGACCTTTAACGCAGGGCCGGCGCTGATCGAGGCATTGCTGGCTGGCGAAATTGATCTGGGCTATGTCGGCCCCAGCCCCGCCATCAATGGCTATGTCAAGAGCAAGGGCGAGGCGCTGCGCGTCATCACCGGCGCGTCCAGCGGCGGCGCGCTATTCGTGGTCCGGCCCGAAGCCAACATCAAGAGTGCCAAGGATCTGGACGGCAAGCGCATTGCCACGCCACAAAAAGGCGGCACCCAGGACATCGCCCTGCGCCACTATGTGCAGGTGAACGGTCTCAAGACAGCCGAGGAAGGCGGCACGGTCCAAATTTTGCCGACCCAGAACCCCGACATTCTGACCTTGTTCCAGAAGGGTGAGCTGGATGGCGCATGGGTGCCGGAGCCGTGGGGCACCCGCCTGCTGCAAGAGGCCAACGGTGAAGTCTTCATCGACGAGCGCAAGGAATGGCCGGATGGCAAGTTCATCACCACCCTCGTCGTCGTCAGCAACAAGTTTCTGACCGAGCATCCCGATCTGGTCAAGCAATTCCTGGAAGCCCATATCGACGCGGTCAAGTTCATTCAGGACAAGCCGGATGAGGCCAAGGTCATTACGAATAAAGAGATCGAGCGCATCACGACCAAGCCTTTGCCGGACAAGGTGATTGACGCAGCTTTCAAAAATGTCGATTTCACCTACGAGCCGCTGGCGTCCACGCTCTACACCGGCGCAGACTTCGCCTTCGATCTGGGTTTCCTCGGCGATGACAAACCCGACCTCAGCGGCATCTACGATGTCTCGTTGCTGAGTGAAGTGTTGAAGGCCAAGGGGCTGCCCGAGGTGTCTGCTAAATGAGTGTCCAACCACTGGCATCGGCGCCGGCCCTGCAAGTGCGTGGGGTGTCCAAGACCTTCATCAGCCGTGGCAATCTGGTGCAAGCACTGGCTCCGGTTGATCTGAATATCGAAGCCGGCGAGTTCGTGTGCCTGCTGGGTGCCAGCGGTTGCGGCAAGTCCACGCTTCTCAGCCTGATCGCGGGGTTGGAAACGCCGACCAGCGGCGAGATCATCGCCAACGGCAACCCTATAGCAGGGCCGGGAATTGATCGGGTGTTGTTGTTTCAGGATGCCGCGCTCTTTCCATGGCTGACGGTGAAATCCAATGTGGAGTTTGGGTTGAAGCAACTCGGCAAAAACAAGCAGGAACAAAACACGGTGGCGCAAGAGTGGCTCAACCGCGTTCACCTCAACGGCTTCGAAAATGCCTTTGTGCATCAGCTATCCGGCGGCATGCGCCAACGCACCGCTCTGGCGCGGTCATTGTCGGTCGATCCGGCCATCCTGCTGATGGACGAGCCGTTTGGCGCATTGGATGCATTGACGCGCGACCGGCTGCACCATGAGCTGGAAACGCTGTGGGCGGCCACCCGCAAGACCATTCTGTTCGTCACCCACAACGTGCGCGAGGCCGTGGCATTGGGCGATCGCGTGCTGGTGTTCTCACCGCGCCCCGGCCGCATTGTGGGTGAGTTCAAGATCGACCTGCCCCGCCCACGCTCACTCGAAGATGTGGCCGTGGTGCAACAGACGGCCGAGATCATGAATGTGCTACGCGACGCGTTGGAAGGACAGCCGACGGTGGTTTAGGAATGTGTCAACAAGGTGTCAGCGTTGATCTTGATAACAGATTTAGCAATCGTGTTGAGTTGTGTAAATGATCCCCGACCCCTAAAGGGGAGTCGCTGATTTTCTCAACGACTCCCCTTTAGGGGTCGGGGGTCTCTGCCACCTAACTAAATGTAGAGATGGAGGAGTCTTTGGTCACAACCTTAAAAGACCTTAAAACTATTGATCGCACCGCACCGCTACCGCCGGTGCGGCGCGGTTTGTCTGTTACAGCTGTGCGCCGCATCGTGTTCTTTGTCGGCCTGCTGGCCTTGTGGGAACTCATTGCGCGCTCAGGGTTCTGGCCGAGCTATTTGTTTCCAGGGCCAATTGAAGTCTCCAACGCGTTGGCCAGCGGCATCCGCAAGGGCCATTTCTTGCAGGGCATGTGGGTCAGCGCCCAACGCATCGCGATTGGCTACGGCATCTCTCTCGTAGTCGGCGTGGTGATGGGTGCGCTGATCGCGCGCAACAAAGTGCTGGAGGACACAGTCGGCTCGCTGGTGAGTGGGCTGCAAGCGCTGCCGAGTGTGTGCTGGTTGCCGCTGGCCATCCTGTGGTTCGGCCTCAACGAGCGCGCCATTATTTTTGTCGTAGTAATGGGCGCGCTGTTCTCGATCGTGCTGGGTGTGGAGAGCGGCATTCGCAACACACCGCCAATCTATGTGAAAGCGGCTCGCAACCTGGGTGCGCGTGGTGTCGCGCTGTACTGGCAGGTCATTCTGCCATCGGCCCTACCCTCCATCGTGTCTGGCCTCAAGCAGGGCTGGTCGTTCGCCTGGCGTTCACTCATGGCCGGCGAACTGCTGTATTACACGCTCAGCCTGGGCAACCTGCTGCAAACCGGCCGCGACCTGAACGACGCCGCACAAGTCATGGCCGTGATGGTGCTGATCGTGGTCATGGGCGTGTCCGTCAACCAACTCATCTTCGCTCCCATCGAGCGCGGCATCAGCGAACGCTGGGGCTTTGGCGCGCCGGGAAGCGGGCTGTAGCGGCTGGCTATTGGCGGCTGGCTGCTGGCGGCTGGTGCAGATACTAACAGCCAGCCACCAGCAGCTAGCCGCCAATTTCCAGCCGCTAACGCCTAAAAAATCATTCTTCACATGTCAAAACGCAACGTGGAGGAAGTGAAAATCGAAAGCCACGGGCTACG
>JBBQST010000415.1:0-4100 GCA_038213625.1 Thermoflexales bacterium | reverse complement strand
GCTTTGCCGGTTGATGATCGGCGACACGCGGTTGTAAAGGCTCTGACCCTGCGGCTCGATGGCGCGCATGTAGTCCATGTATTGCTTGGGGATGATGCTGTCGTAGCCGCGAATGTCTTGCAGGTGATAGCGCCAGCCGAGGTTGGCATTGAGCAACTTGTCGTCGGTGCCGGCCGGCGTGTAAGCGGTGATACGGGACTGGGTGATATTGGGTTGCGCTTGGAGCCACGTCACGACTCTAGACTCTTGAGTCAAGAGTCTTGGGTCCACGGCAGGGTTCATGCCCGTCCACACCAGGCAGGCATCGGCCACGGCGATAGCCAGCACGCCAAGCCGGGCTAATCGTGCAATGCGCGGCTTGGGCGACAGCCACATCAGCAGGGCCGCGCCGGTGAGCACGAGCATGAGACAGGCGAACAGGATTTGGCCAGCCTGATAGCTGAAGAACTCTTGTGGACTGGCGAAGGCCTCGACCAGACGCGGATTGTTGCTGATGGCAGTGGCCAGCCAGTCCTCAAACGCGCCCCACCCCACGCGCACGGCCAGCACACCCGCGAACCCGATCAACCCCGCCAGCAAGCAGCCAACCGCCAGCAGCCGCACCGGCCGCGGCGGCACTGGCTCCTTGTCCCAGGCGCTGTGTTTGCGCATGCGCTGCAACAGCCACTCGAAGCCGAGGCCGGCCAGCGCGGCAATACAAAACGTGAGCGGGAATGCCCATCGAAACGGCGAGTGCAACTGGTTGACGCCGGGCAGGCCGTAATACAGGATGGCGTAGAGCGGCGTGCCAAAGATGAACAACACGCTGAGCAGGCTAAGCAGGCCAAAGAAGCCGGCGGGTGCCTCGATCTTGGTGCGGGTGCGCAGGTGCGCGACGAGTCCAATCCCTGCAAAAACAAGGGCGATGACGGTGACATAGACCGCGCCCTCCACATCGTTTTTGATGCCCCACCACGGGTTACCCTGGGTAGAAGTAATGGGTTGAATGCCGAACGTGAATAAATCGAAGTAGGTGTGGTGGCCCTGATTGCCATAGAGATGCGGCACCAGCCAGCGGAACACATCGCGCAGCGGGAAGCCGTAGCTCAGCACGGTGGCGAACTCGGTGCGCTCGGTGCGGAAGTTTTGGCGCACCAGCTCAAACAACGGCAGCAACTGCACCGAGGCGATCAGTGCGCCGCCAATTCCCATGACCAATAACCAGCCAACGGCTTTGAGGATGAACGGCCCATCGACCTTGAGATAGCGAAAACCAATCGTGGTGCCGATACGCCAGATGGCATACAGTGCGACGACGAGCGCGGTGTAGACCGTGACCTCGATGTGGCCGGCCAGAATGTGACACGCCACCGCCAGCGCGCCGATGAACGCCCACGGCAGCGACGACGGCCGCCCGCCCAGCGCCGGGCTTTGCTGGATGATGCGCTCGGTCATGGTCAGGATCAGCGGTAGCCAGGCGGCGCTGGCGATGATCATCTGGAACACCACCGAGCCGAGCATGAAGCCACTGAGCTGGTAGACGATGCCGGCGAACACGGCGCTGCCACGGCCCACGCCGAGCGTGCGCATGAAGATGAACATGAACACGCCGGCCAGCCCCAGATTCAGTACGGTGAACCAGCCGTAGGCTTTCTCCAACGGCAGCAGGTAATACACCAGACTAAGCGGATACAGCGCGCTATGCTGGCCGGCGGCGAGAAAGGGCACGCCCGCGAACAGGTAGGGATTCCACAGCGGAATTTCGCCGCCCTTGAGCGAATCCAGAATGAACTGCTTCCACTGATAGTTTTCGAGAATGAGATCGGCCAGCAACCCATTTTGGGGATGCGTGATGCCGAGTCCGGCCGCGGCGGCTTTGAACGGCGCATATAAAAAGGGGATATCGGCGGGTATGAGCGTGGACGGGCCGAGGGTGACCGGCAAAAACAAAACCAGGGGCAGCAACATCAGGCCGGCCACACACAACCAGGTGGCGCGCGGGCCGATGATGGAACGAACGCTTTGCATCGGGGCGTATTCTAGTGGCGGCTGACTGCTGGCGGCTGGCGACTAGCTGGGGGTAACGGAGACCTACAACCGGCTACATGCCGCCAGCAGCCAACTGCTAGCCGCCATCCCGCCGCCCGCTTAAAATCGATCCCATGCAACTTTACTTTATTCGCCACGGCCAGTCCGAGAACAACGCGCTCTACGATGAAACCGGCGGTAGCGTGGGCCGCAAGGACGATCCAGATTTGACGGCAATTGGACACCAACAGGCACAGCAACTGGGTGAGTTTCTCAAGATTCAGCGGCCTGTGCTGGACAAGCCCCGGCGTGATCCTCAAAACGTGGCTGGCTTCAAATTCACCCACCTATATAGCAGCCTGATGATTCGCGCGCTAAAGACGGCGGGCTATGTGGCCGATGCGCTGAACATGCCCATTACAGCATGGCCGGAGATTCACGAGGGGGGCGGCATTTATGTGGACGATGAGGCCGGGGTGCCGCAGGGGTTGCCTGGCTTCCCGCGCAGCTATTTTGCCCAGAATTACCCGAAGGTGGCCCTACCTGACAGCCTGACTGAGGATGGCTGGTGGAACCGCCCATTTGAGCCGGTGGAGGCACGCATTGTGCGCGCACAGTTGGTGCTGAAGGATCTCATCAAACGGCACGGCAACACCGACGATGCGGTGGCCGTGGTGAGCCACGGTGAATTCTTCTATAACTTCATTCGCGGTCTGCTGGATATTCCCGAGAAGCTGGGCAACGAGATGTGGTTTGTGATGAACAACTGCGCGATGAGCCGGATCGATTTCAACGAAGGATTTACGGCCGTGGTCTATGTCAATCGTTGTGAATATTTGGCTCGGGACCTGATCACTTAATTGCCAAAATTACCATAAGCTAGATTTAATGCTATACATTAGGCAACTCAAATGGGCATTCATCAGCAAAAATACAGCTAAAGCTTTGTTTAGTTGCGTATGCTACTAGCACGGCAATGGATACAACTGATCCTACTATTGAACTACAAGACCAGTGGCTTGAAGTAGACCAGGCAGCGCAATTGACCGGCTACGCGCTTGAGCACCTACGCCGGCTGATTCGCCTTGGGAAGCTCCACGCCCAAAAACGGCAGGGCCGCTGGTTCATCTCGCGTGTCGAATTGCTGACTTATGTCGAGTCTGTCAAGCAAGGCCGCAAACCTCGGCCACCCATTCAAATGGCACCGACCGGTTTGCGGCTCTGGTTTCCCAAGTCGCACGCTCGAACACCCGCTCGCATTCAAGCCGAAGTCAACGGCAATGCCTGCGTTTTTGCCCGGCTGGACATCGAGTATCCAAAAAGCGCTGATGAAAAGTTGATCGATCTTGCGCCCGGCATGGCCGGGTTTTACACCATCTCGGTGCGCGCACCGGTGCCAATCGTGCGCTGGATGGAGCAACAGTTTGTGCGGGGTGAGATGAACATCACTGTGCCGCGCAACGGCATCGTCATCACCTACACCCGGCCTATGGACTGTGTGTGTGAAACGGTAGAGCCGAGTTTCACCGGCAATGTCTCAGCAGCATTTGGTTTTTACAAAGCCCACGTCGAGATCCTTCCCCGCTCCAACTGATCCGTTCATCGAGCCAGGGTTATCACTTCACCGGAGGCTTACGCCGAAGGCCAGTAACGCTGAGCGCAATTCCAACGATGAACAGGATGCCGCCGGCCACGGCCCAAAATGGCTGGCTGGTCATGGGACTGCCCAGCAACATACCAACCCCTTGAAAGAACCACACGCCGCCGATCAGCAGGGCAATCACGCCCGGAATAAGAAGTCCCCAACGCATATAAAGTTCATTTACCTCGCCATCAACATGGCACAGCTACATTAATCAGCCGTGAGCAAATGTGCGACGCGCCGATTTCCATGCGCCAGCCTACCGACGTTGCTGGTAGTCGATAGTAGATTGAGGCTTGCCTTGATCAGAGCCACGTGATGGGGTATTGACGGCGCTGATGGCCATCATAGATTTTAGCGGCGAATGCTTGCCCTTACTTTGGCAAATCTTTATTTCTGATAACGTCTTTGCTCTTGGCATTGTTGGTAGCCCAACACACGCTGACTCAAC
>JBBQST010000414.1:0-4122 GCA_038213625.1 Thermoflexales bacterium | reverse complement strand
GCCAGCCGCTAGCAGCCAGCCACTATTTCCCCGCCTCCGTAATCGCCTTCACTTCGCGCATCACGTTCTCAAATTTGAAGGCGTCCTTCCAATTCGGCTGAAACAGCATTTGTTTGCCACGCTCGATGGCCAGCAGCGCGCCGTCGGAGAAGACGCCGCCACTGTTGCCAAATAGAATTCCAGCGGCCACATACATGTGACCCAGCGCGAACTCACGCGCGGCATCCTCTGGCACGCCTGCTTTCACGGCCTCGTCAATGGCCTCGCGAATCGCCACCAGCAGCGTGATCACCACCGTCTCACTCAGCGCCGGCTCCAGAATCGCCATCTGTTCCACGGTCACGCGATACGAGTTCATCACCGGCTCATAAATAATTCGTGCAATCGCATCGCCGCGCGCATAGTCAGCCTCCGGCCCCTGCATCAACGCGCACACGATGTGCTGTTTGGCCACACCGCCGAAGAAGTCGCGCCGCGCCTCACCCACTTCATCATTGAACAAGGGAGGATGACACGGATGGGTAATGAAATAGGTGATGTCGTCACGGGCCGGCAAATCTCCCGCAAACGCGGCCGCTGGGTCGAGGCACATCACGATCGCGCCAGGCTTCAACTTCGGCACCACATCAATCGCGATCACACCAATCAAGTTGTCCGGCACCGCCAGCAACACCACATCGGCCGTCTGTGCCGCCTCGGCCGCCGGCGTCACTGTCAATCCCAAATCACCCAGCCGCGCCATCCCGCGCTTGCTCACCTCGACCGGCAGCACCTCAAAATTCGCGTCAGTAACCAGCTTCTCAACGCACCGAAAGCCCATCTTGCCGCCGGCCCCAAACACCGCCACGCTTGTTTTGTTCATCTCACGCTCCTGTGAACCGCTTAAATGTCAGACGTCTGACATTTTCACTTGATCCAATCAACCATCCACACGCACCACGGCATAGGGCAATAACGCCACCACCAGTTTGCCGTCGTCGGTCTTCACACTTTCGCCACTCAATGCCCGCCACGTCTCCGGCGACTTCATGGCCTGCCCAGCCGTGGTCTCATCCAGGCGCTTGAGCGTGACTTTGGCTCCCAACTTGCCCAACGTCACCGACTGCGGCGTGTTCGTCATATTCGCCAGCAGGGTGCGCGTGCGCCGGCCCTTGCGCAACACCAGTCCCTCCACCACCAACGGCTCGGTCGATTTCGAGGTCAATGCCTCGCCCCCGGCAAACTCCGCCACATCCGCAAACACGTGATACATCGGATGGGCACTGCCGTCGGCCGCCAGCACACCCCGCTCGCCCACCGTCTCGAAGTAGGTCACGCTGGCTGCACCAGCTTGCGCCAGATATTTGATGCTGCCCAGTGTCCAGTCTGCACCAAACAACGAGGCCTGCCGCGCATCACTGACGGGTACACCCCGGACGCTGGGGCCGCTGGTGTAGGCGTTCCAGCGCCAGCGGAAAGTCAGTGGCGTGATGAAGACGGGTTTGTTCCTGACCAATCGTTTGGCGCTTTTCACCAGCGTGGCTTCGGCCGCCAAAGTCTCCGTCAGTGAGCTGTTGTCAAACGCGTGCACCTGCGGGTTGGAGGGGGTGCTGAACGCATCCATGCCGGCCACGCCCGCATAGGCCTGAGCTTGCTTGTTGGCAAAAATGAAGTCAGCATCGCTGCCGCTGGCGAACATGGCTTTCTTTCCAAACTTGTAATCCGCCAACTGTTCACGCGCGGTGGAAACCAATTGTTGAATCGGCGCGGCTTCAGTCTGACTCTCCACCGCGGGATAAATCAACCACTGCCGCACCTTCGGCCCAATCATGTCGAACATCGCCCGCACAGCTTGCAGTTGGGCCTCGGCCGATTCCGCTTTCACAAATAAGGCCACTTCCAACGGCACGCCCAGCGCCTCCGCGTCCTTCGCCGCGCGCTGTAGCTCCTTCACCGAGCCAGCATCGCTCAAGTGCAAGTCCACGCGCAGGTGGCTGAGCTTGAGTGCGCGCAATCGCTCCACCGCCTTCTTCGATAACACCTTGCCACCATACGCCTGGCCCAGACCGATGGCCGGCAAAGGCTGCGCCGCAGCACCCGCTGTGAATTTGACCGGTGTGGCTGGCCTGGTCGACGCACCCACTTTCGTTGGCTTAATCGGCTTGCCGGTGTTGCCCACGATCTGAACCTGCACGGCCTGCCGAATGTGTGTGCCCTGCGGCACCTCCACCGGATAGGGCAGCCGCAACGGCGTGCAAAAAGTCTTGAAGCTCGCATCGGTCCAGTTGCGCTGATCCTCCATCTCGAAGATATCGCCCTCGAACTGGAAGTCCGCCCACACCCCATCACTCAACTTCTGGCGCAGGCTGCGAATCTCTTCAAACGGCTTCAAGGGCTGATGCGCGTAAATATAGATCGGCAGATTGGCCGTCTCGCGCTTGCCGTTGTCGTGTTGCACGATGCACTCAGCACCCGCGGCCGAGGCCGGCTGCAACACGCAAAAGCCCAGCCGGTTGCGCAGGAAGGTGCTGTTCGCATCACCCTCCAACACCACCGAGAGCTTGCCAGTGGCATCGCCCGTGATCGTGGTGGTGGCGGTGAAGTCGATGCCGCTGGCCGCATCTTTGCACTCGGCGTCATAGCGGATGCGAAACGAATCGTCCTGCGAATCAATCTGCAAGTTGGACATCGCGTTCGTCACCGTGGCCCAGTTCTGGTCGCGCACGGCCCAATACACGCGCAGCAAAATCACCTGCGAGCCATATCGCACATAGCGAAGATCGCCGTTTTCAAACACCATCGACAGCGGCCCCGCACGCAGTGGCACCCGCTCGGGCAGCGGTTGGTCTTTGCCGTAGTAGAGAATTTGTGTGTTCATGAATTGATCGGCAAGTTGTTAGTGATTAGTTTTTAGTCGTTAGTTAGGATCAGACATCACTCTGCAACTAACTACTAATCACTAACGACTAATGACTCTTGTCCGTCTTGAATACCATGCCTTTCTCCAGCGCCTCATACGCGCCGAAGGTCAGTTCCATCACGCGCAGGTTGTCTTCGCCGTTGGTCTCGGGCTGGCGGCCGGTGCGCAGGCAGTCGACAAAGTGGCGGTTGGTGTTGTAGACGCTGTCCTGCACCACCGTCCACGGCTCCTGCGTCCATGGGTGCGATTGAGGCCGCACCGTGCGCACGGTCGTGTGGCCGTTGTGAACGATTTCGAGCCGGAAGTCGTCGCGCAAATTCACCACCCCCTTATCGCCTTCAATCGTCAAGACCACCTGCGGGAAAGTCTCGTGCTCGGTCTGGGTGTTGAAGCTGGCATCGACCACACACGTAGCTTTGTCCGTGGCCAGCATGATGGTGAAAGTGTCCTCGCCCTTGATGTTCGGGTTCACCCGCACGGCATGGCACATCAGGCTATGCGGCTCACCAAAATAAAACCGGCCCACATCGATCATGTGCACGCCCACATCCTGGATCAACATGCGTGCCTGCTCGGCCAGATACGGCTGATCAATATAGGGGTTGTAGTTGCTGCGAAACGACGCGCGGCCAAAAAAGGGCGTGCCAATCTCGCCGCTGTCGATCACGCGTTTCACCTCACGCAACGGCGTCTGCCAGCGAAAGTTCTCATGCACCATGAACGTGACGCCAGCCTGCTTGCACGCCGCCACCATCGCCCGCGCATCTTCAAGATTCTCCGCCATCGGCTTCTGGCAGATCACGTGCTTGCCGTGGCCGGCCACCAGCTCTACCACGGCACGGTGATCGGCCACATTCGTCACCACATCCACAAAATCCAACTGCTGCTCGCGCAGCATCTTTTCAGGATCGGTGTAGGCGGTCGCGCCAAATTTCTTCGCCGCGGCCTCAGCCTTCTCGGGCCGCATGTCGCACACGGCCACCAGTTGCACATGCGAATCAGATAATTCGTTCCACGCATTCAAGTGGTTCTGCGCAAAAAAGCCGCAACCAATCACCGCCAT
Organism: Thermoflexales bacterium; assembly: GCA_038213625.1. GTDB lineage: Bacteria > Chloroflexota > Anaerolineae > J036 > Brachytrichaceae > JANMVQ01. Next base: position 160 of record JBBQST010000414.1, on the reverse strand, counting down.
CTTGTAAGTCTGCTTAACAGGGTCTGCCATGCGAAAGTTAAACTCCTTGTAACCCTAAAACCCGAAGGGTGAGCGCGTTGAGGCGATGCCGGCCTTGGCTATACGCGCGCACCCATCGGGGTTTGCTTTCGAACACATACGGCCCAAACACCGACCACAC
>JBBQST010000413.1:0-4152 GCA_038213625.1 Thermoflexales bacterium | reverse complement strand
GCAATTGCGCGCCGAGGTAATGACGCTGTTTATTGCCGGCCACGAGACCACGGCCAATGCCTTATCCTGGGGCTTCTATCTGGTCTCACAGACACCCCAGGTCGAGGCGAAATTGATGCAGGAAATAGCCCAACTCAATGGACAGCCGCCGACTTTGAAAGATTTGCAAAACATGCCCTACAGCGAACAGGTGGTGAAGGAAGTGATGCGGCTCTACCCACCCGCCGGCGGCGCGACACGCCAGCCGATTCAAGACACCCACATCGGCAATTACTTTTTGCCCAAGGGCAGCAACATCGCCATCTCGACTTATACGATGCACCGCAACCCGGCCCTGTTCCCCGATCCGCTCCAGTTCAAGCCCGAGCGTTTCAGCCCGGAGCAGGAAGCCAGCATTCCCAAATATGCCTACCTGCCCTTTGGCGGCGGCCCCCGCGTGTGCATCGGCAACAGCTTCGCCATCATGGAAGCGCGGCTGGTATTGATCACAGTGCTACAGCGCTTCAAACTCGCATTGGCACCGGGGCAAAAGGTTCGCGCCGAACAACTCTTCACCATTCGCCCCAAAGGCGGCCTCAAAATGGTGCTGGAAGCTCGCCAGAGTTAAAAAGAGAAAGCAGAGGGCAGAGCAGGAACGCTGACTGTCGTCCCTGCTCTGCCCTCTTTCATTTCCCCCAATGACCCCAACCGAACTTTCGGCCATTGACCTGCGTATAGTTAACACAGGTAGAAGAAATAGCCCAGCCTGGGCGGGTCGCTGTGTGCACATGGAGTCTCAGTAGTTAAAAATTTGCATCCTGAGCGGAGCGCATTCTGATGCGCGAAGTCGAAGGAGCATGGGTGACGGGCGCGTCCTTCGACTGCGGTGGCCACTTTGTAAATCTTTTTATCATCGGCTACACGGCCCCTCCGCTCAGGATGCTTTGCGATTGCATGGGTTTCAATTACATCAGGCTAAATTTTTATCTACTGAGTCTTTGGAAATGACGCCTGTGATTGCGTTATGAGCCGGAACCGGAAATGGAAGGCAACGAAATCCTGCAACTGATTCGTCGCTATCTGGCAGGCGATGAAACGGCGTTTGCCGCGCTGTTTCATCAATACAACAACCTGGTCTTCAAGACCGCGTATGTCCTGCTGGGCAGTAAAGACGAAGCCGAAGACGCACTTCAGGAGGTGTTCCTGAATGTGCATCGTTCGCTCGCCAGTTATCAGCCCACCAAAGGCGCTTTTAGCACCTGGCTCTATCGCATCACGGTCAACCATTGCCTGAGCTGGAAGCGCAAGCGCAAGTTTTTGTTCTTTTCATTTGATGAAGGTCACGCTCAACATCAACGTCAATATCAACGTCAATACCCGTCGGTCGAACTCAGCGTGCACCACAGTGTGAGCCATGAAGAGCAGGTTGAAGTTGCCGATCAAGTGCTAAAAGCAATGAGCCATCTTTCTCCCAAGCTACGCGCCGTCGTTGCGCTGCGCTACTACCGCGATCTTTCGTACGCAGAAATCGCAACCATCCTGAATGTGCCCATCGGCACAGTGAAGTCGCGCCTGTGCCAGGCCATGGAAACCTTGCGCGCTGTTCTGGAATCCACCGCCGCCGAGTCCGTGGCGCAGGATTTACTACCCAGGGAGGCCAAGTCATGAAGTGCCACGAAGCGCGCCAACTCCTGATTCATTATTCAAACGGCGAAATAGGCCGCTCGGAGCGCGAACTTTTGCAAACGCATCTGACGCAATGCGAGTCTTGTTTCCGGCATTTGCAATCGCTCAGCAACGTCGAACAGCAGGTGCGGACCGGGCTGCACGAGGCCGCCGATCTGGCGGAGCCATCGTCGATGGCCTGGCAGGAGCTCTCGCACAGGCTGGCCGGCCAGCGCCGCGATCGCACGGCACCACACTCGCCACTGCCGCTGATCTGGCGCTTGATGGGCGGTGTGAGCGCGACCATCGCCCTGGCCGCAGTGGTGGGGGCCGTCATTGTGACGCCGAGTTTGCGCCCAGCGCACACGCCACTCGACAGCCCGTCCACCCAGATCACCACTCAGGCCCACGCACCGGCCGATGACACCACGGGCCTGTTATCTGCCCCGGGCGTTGATGCGACCCAGATGATTGCTCCAGCACCGCGTAAGAAAACCCAGCCTCGGCTGCAAAGCGAGCCGGACTCCTTTCTGCAAGCGTTTCAAGTTCGTATCGAGCCAGAATCCGAATTTGTGTCGCAGATCAGTTGTTACTACTGTCTAAGGATGCGATGACGATGCGCCAACACCCTGCTCACCACTCCGATCCAGCCGTTCAGTTGACCCAGACCGAAGCCGCATTGCTGGATATGTTTGCCGATTTTTTACGTGAACGGGCGCGCGCGCACGTGGACGATCACGCTCAAGCTAATCTAGATGCGCAGAGCCATGTTTCACCACGCGACACGGCCCCGCACGGTGCGGCCCCGCACGGTGCGGCCTCGCTCCCGGCGCAATCACAACCTCATCACTTGAACATGTTGAATCTGTATTTGGAATCACCCTCCGGCTATCCCACTGGCTCTGTCCAACACGCCCTGGCCCGGCCCCCCTTTCGCGCCCCATCCATCTCGCTCAGCCGGCGCGAAGTGGAAGTGTTGCAGCTGATTGAGGAGGGCCTGACCAACCGCGAGATTGCCCAGCGGATTGTGGTGGAGCAAGGCACTGTCAAACGCCACGTCCACAACATCCTCAGCAAACTGAACGCGCGCAACCGCGCAGAAGCCGTGGCCAAGGCGCGCAACCCGGCTGGGTTTTAGCCAATCGTTTTTGGAGCAGATCGTGCACGTTTTACGCGTCACGTGCACGATCGGCTCCAGCTCCATGGTCCAACGCATCCACTCACCCGGTTTCACCCCGTTACAATCACGGTGAATGAATGTTGGTATGCCGGCCAGGCAGATCTCGCGGCTTCAATGGCTCATCATCGCAGCGCATCTGGTGCTGGCCGTGTTATATGGCGCGGTCATCCCGCCCTGGGAGGCCCATGACGAGACCGGCCATTACGCTTTTATCGACCAGCTCACCACCGAACGCGCGCTGCCCGTGGTGCGTGCCGACTCGACTGTTTTTCTCGATCAATCTCATCAGCCGCCGCTCTACTATCTGGTCGCCGGCGCACTGACCGCCTGGGTCGACCGCCGCGATCACCTGCAACCCGCAATTAATTTATTTGCTTTCGACGGCAGCAATCGGCATGGCGCCCGCATCGTCCTGCGCACCGCGAATGAGGACTTTCCCTGGCACGGCACTGTGCTGGCCCTGCACGCCGCGCGCATCGTCTCGGCCCTGCTCAGCGGCGTGATGATCTGCTTGATCGCCCAGATCGCAACACAGCTCTTTCCAACGTCACCGGGCACGGCCGCGCTGGCCACGGCCATTGCCGCATTCAACCCGCAGGTGTTGTTCATGGCCGCCATGGTCAACAACGATGTCATGGTCAGCCTGATCGGCGCGGCGATCCTGCTGGTGGCCGTGCGCCTAATTCAACAGCCTGATCAGTCATCAGCCGGTCGATTCGTCCTGCTCGGCATCCTGCTGGGTCTGGCCCTGCTCTCCAAGCGCACCAGCTATGGCCTGGTGTTGTTCGCGGCGCTGCTGCTGATTGGGCTGGCCTGGCGCAACCGGTGGACGCTGGGGCACATGATCGGGCGCGCGTTGGCGGTGGTGGGGCCGGCTGTGTTGATCAGTGCGCCCTACTTTGTGCGCAATCTCACGTTGTATGGCACCCTCATCGCCGACCGCAAAATCGACAATCCGCTCTTTACCCGCCCCGCAGCCACCCTGTTCGGCGAAGGCGCGGCCGTGGCGCTGCGCGATGGTTGGGTGAGTCAAATCTTTATCAATGGCTTTCGCACGTTCTGGGGCACCTTTGGCTGGGGCAATGTGCCGTTACCAGGGTGGGCCTATTTTGCCTTCCTGGCGATCACAGTCACTGGCAGCATGGGTTTTGTCGCAGCGCTCTGGCGCGCAGATACGCCACGCCGATTTGTATTCATCGGCCTCGTAACGTTTTTTGTCTCACTCTTACTCCCTTCGCTGTATCAGGCTGTGTTCTTCCAGAATCCCCAGTTGTTCGTCGGCCGCTATCTCATGCCGGCGCTGGGGGCCTTCGCCTGCATCGTGGCCA
>JBBQST010000412.1:0-4160 GCA_038213625.1 Thermoflexales bacterium | reverse complement strand
ACACGCTCAACTGATGCTCGAATTGTTAAAGCCTATTGGCACAGCCGGCAACCTCGTCAACGACGCGCATCTCGCAGCGTTAGCCATCGAACACGGCGCAACGCTCTATTCCTTCGACAATGATTTCTCGCGCTTCGAAGGCGTACGTTGGATTGATCCCTCGAAACCGGCGCGCAAGCGTTGACCCGCGACCCGCCGAAGCGATTGTGCGCGATTGATTACAATCCCGCATTCCATGCCAGCACACATGTTCGATCAACCCGGCAAGCTCTATCTGGTCCGCGAGTTCGACCTCGGCCGCAACCAGCCCACCCAAACGCCGCTGCTGCTCAACGCGCGCGACCTGACGACGCATGCCGTGTGTCTGGGCATGACCGGCACCGGCAAAACCGGCCTCGGCATCTGCGTGCTCGAAGAGGTGCTCTTACAAGATGTGCCCTGCATCATTCTCGATCCCAAGGGCGACATTACCAATCTGGTGCTGGCGTTTCCGGAGCTGGCCCCGGCCAACTTCCGGCCGTGGGTGGATGAGGACGAGGCGCACCGGCTGGGACTGAGCACGGATCAACTGGCCGAGCAAACCGCTCAGCGCTGGAAAGCCGGCCTGGCCTCATGGGACATCGAGCCCGAGCGCATTCGCAAGTTACGCGACCGGGTCGAGTTCAACATCTACACCCCCGGCAGCAACACCGGCATTCCGGTCAATGTGCTGCAAAACTTTAACCCGCCCACAGACGACAAACTGACCTGGGCGCGCAATGCCGAAACCCTGCGCGAGCGCATTGCCCAGATCGTGTCGGCGTTGCTCGATCTGGTGGGTTTCGATGGCGACCGGGCCGACCCGGTGAAGAGCCGCGAGCATATTTTGCTGAGCACGTTGTTCGAAAGCGCGTGGCGAGCCGGCCACCGCGTCGACATCCCTCTTCTTATTCAGATGGTTCAAACGCCACCTATTCTCAAAATCGGCGCGTTTGACATGGATGTGTTCTACCCCAAGGCCGAGCGGTTTGAGCTGGCGATGGCGTTGAACAATCTCAGCGCGTCGCCGTCGTTTCAATCGTGGCAAAGCGGCATCTCGCTGGATATTGCCGAATTGATGAAGCGGCTTCAAACACCCGGCAGTGTGAACCCGGCCGGCAAAGTGCAGGCCAGCATTTTCTATCTGGCCCATTTAGGCGACGAGGAACGGCAGTTTTTCATTACCCTGCTGCTGAGCCAGATGGTGTTGTGGATGCGCGCCCAAACCGGCACCAGCTCATTGCGGGCGCTGGTGTATTTTGATGAGATGTTCGGCTATTGCCCGCCCTTCCCGCGCAACCCGCCGACCAAACAGCCGATCATGACCATCATCAAGCAGGGCCGCGCGGCGGGATTGGGCATGTTCCTGGCCACTCAAAACCCAGCCGACCTGGACTACAAGGGCCTGGCCAACATCGGCACCTGGTTCATCGGCCGCCTGCGCACCGGCCGCGACCGCGACCGCGCCCTGGAGGGGCTGGAAGGTGCGGCAGCAGGGCTGAATCGGGCTGACTTCGAGAAGCCGTTGAGCACGTTGCCGCAGCGCGTGTTTCTGCTCCAAAGCGCCACCGGCGACCCACGCTTCTTTCAAACCCGCTGGGCCATGAGCTTTTTGCGTGGGCCAATGACGCGGGATCAGGTGGCGAGCCTGACAGAAGACGTCAGATATCAGACATCAGACGACGGCGCAGCGGTGCCAACGCAACGACCACAGATGGAACCAGTATTGGGTACGGAGCAAGTGATTGTTGCAGCGGCCATGCCAGCCGCTAGCAGCCAGCCTCCAATAGCCCAGACCCGGCCCCAACTCCCACCCGATGTGCGCGAGGTGTTTCTGGAGACGGAAGACGGAGGACGGAGGACGGCGTTTCATACATCCGTCTCCCGTCCATCGTCCGGGCTACCGAGCCGCGCCGTCGTTTATGCGCCTCGGTTGCTCGCTTCGGCCTCGGTGCGCATCACCGACCGGGCCAGCGGCGTCATTCAGGATGAGCGCTACACTTATTTGCTGCCACTGGCCGGCGTGTTGCAATCGCCCGAATTTCAACGCGCCCAATCCCTGCCCACGTTTGATGTGCAGGCGTTGCAGCTGGAGCCGGCCCAACACGCGCAGTTCGAGCCGCTGCCGGCGGGCTTGACCGGCCGGTGGATGAAGCAGGCTGAAAAGGTATTAATCGAATATATCTATCGCAACGGCGTGAAATCGATTTTCTTTAACCGGACGTTGAAAGTGTATGGCGACGTGGGCGAGAGCGGACTGGTGTTTCGTCGGCGCTGCGAAGTGGTGGCCGGCGAGAAGCGCAATCAGGATGCCTTGAAGGTGCGCGCCCAATTTGAGAAACGCATGGTGGCATTACAAAATCAACTACTGCGCGAACACCGCGAGTTGGAATCGGACCAATCTGAATTGGGCGCACGCAAACGCGAAGAGCTGTTGACCAATGCCGAGAGCGTGGTGAACTTCGTATTGGGCCGGCGCAGCAATCGCAGTGTCAGTTGGGGGGCCAACAAGCGCCGCCAGACCCAGGCCTCCGAAATGGATGTGCGCGAGGGCCAGCAGGCAATTGCCAAACTAAACAGCGATTTGCAGCATGTGGCCGGCGAATATCAGGCTGCCCTGAGCCAGATCAGCGAGAAATGGATGCGCGCAGTGAGCGATGTGGTCGAGATGCCGTTGGCCCCCAGGAAGAGCGATATTTTTGCGGATCTGGTGGCGCTGGCGTGGGTGCCGGCGGCGTAAGTGCCGGCGGGGTTGTAGGACGGGGCTGTAGGAACGAGACCCTGCGGATACGCCTATATTTATGGGTTGGCCGTAGGGAAATCGTTTAACGATTATTACTTCGCGCTAATACGGCAAAACTATACTGGCCTGATGCTACGGCGAATGAGACTCACTGGGTCGTTCATTGCTGCCCTCATCGTGATCACTGGATTTGTCTATATGTTCCGCACGACCGGAATTCTGGCGCGGACGTTTGGTTCGCGGACTACAGCAGTTCAGGGCGAAAAGCCTCGCAAAATCCAAGTGACGATTTTTGCTCGAACGGCTGCGAACGCGCAGTCGGTGGCCGACGCGGAGTTGGTGGCCGACTTTGCTGCCGCTTCCACTGATCAAGCCCAAGCGTTGACGACGGGTGCGCAGTCAGTGGTGTATAGCGTCAATCGGCCCGCCAGCACGGCGCTGCCCACACCCACCCTGGTTCCCATCTCAACAGAAGCCGGCGTTGCACCCCCAGCCGAGGCCGTGCCTGAAGCGACACCGGCGCCTGAAGTAGCCGCGGCACCCCCCGTTATCGAACCCGTTTCATTGCCGCCATCGGCCCGTTTGGAAGGCATTCGCCACCAGCAGCAAAGTTGGAACAACTGCGGGCCGGCGACGCTGTCGATGATGCTGTCCTATTTTGGCCAGAATGACACGCAGCAGATGATCGCCAAGCAGATCAAGCCGTTCAAGGATGACAAGAACACCAGCCCGGAAGAATTGGTGTCCTATGCCACCTCAGTCGGCTATCGCGCACGCATGATTCAAGGCGGCGACATCAACCTGATCAAGTCGCTGGTGGCCAATAACTTCCCCGTGATTGTCGAGACCTGGTTCATCCCGGAGCCCGATGATGAGATGGGGCATTACCAACTTCTGGTCGGCTACGACGATGACGTGTTGCGCTTCTTCGACTCGTATCACGGCCCCAACGTCAAGCACACCGTGGAAGAGTTCGACCCGTTGTGGAAGGTGTTTAATCGGCTGGCGATTGTGATGTGGCCAGAGGCGCAGGATGTGCAGATGCAGGCGCTGCTGGGCGCACGTTGGGATGAACAGGCCATGTTGCAGGGTGCGCTGGCTACGGCCCGGGCCGAGGCCGCGGCCAACCCGCAGGACAAGTTTGCTCAGTTCAACATCGGCACCAACCTGCTGAAGTTGGGCAATGTGGCCGGCGCAGTCGAAGCCTACCAAAATGCGCGCGTGATGAAACTGCCGTGGCGGATGTTGTGGTACCAGTTTGGCGTGTATGAGGCCAATTTCGCCCAGGGCAATTACGAGAATCTGGTCAAGATCACCAGCGAAACCTTGAAGGTGAAGGCTGGCCTGGAGGAGAGCTACTTTTGGCGCGCCAAGGCCCAGGCCGCGTTGGGCAATGCCA
>JBBQST010000411.1:0-4193 GCA_038213625.1 Thermoflexales bacterium | reverse complement strand
ATCGTTGGCCGGATTAGTCATCGGCATCAGCCAGCAGTTTCGCGATATCTTTGTCGATGACGCATACATCACCTATCGGCATGCTCTGAATTTCGTGCACGGCCAAGGCTTAGTATTCAACCCCGGCGAGCGTGTGCTGGTGACGACATCACCGCTGCATGCCCTATCGCTCATCCCGCTTGGCGCGCTCTTCCCAAGTCAAATTCCGTTAATCGCGAATCTACTCAGTTCGCTGATGATATTTGTCCTAAGCTGGCACTTGTATCGCCTGCTCGATCACTTTGGATGTGGCTGGGCCGGCTGGGTGGCTGGCTGTCTCATCATTCTCACCTGGTGGACCTATTCCTTCTTCTCGCTCGAAACCATTTTGCTGGCCGGCCTGGAAATGACCCTGCTCTACAGCTATCTCACCGGCCGTCTGACCCGCGCCGGCGTGGTGGGCGCATTGGCCGTGCTCACCCGCTACGACGCAATTTTGTTGGTCGGGCTGCTGGTCGCACATCATCTGGCCACAACCCGTCGCATCAAACCCTTGGCGCGGCCGGCCCTCGCATTCATCGCCATCCTGGGGGTATGGGCCGCGTTTGCGATCTGGCAATATGGCTCTTTTCTGCCCAATACCTTCTCGGCCAAAACCGGCGTGCCGGGCAATTGGGCCGTGTTTGCCGAGGCCATCTGGCCCAAAATATTGCAAGTCGTGGTCGGCAATTCACCGCTTGCCTCTGGCGTGGCGCTGGGCCTGGCCGTGTTGGCACCTGTGCTCATGGGCTTGCAGCGGCAGCAACGTCCGCTACTGTTGTTGCCGACCTGGATCGTGCTCTACATCGCTGCCTATAGTTATTTGCGCATTATCTTTGCCTACTCGTGGTACTACTATCCGCTGATTGTGGCGACCATTACGCTGGCGTGCTATTGCATTCAGCGGCTGGTGCAAGTGTTGGCGCAGCGCATCTCGCGACCCACTTTGCAACGTCGTGGATGGCAAGTGATCTGGGGACTCGCCACCGCGGCACTCCTGTTGTGGCAGGGCAGCGCCGTCATCGCCTACTCCAGCAGCCATCATGCATCGCCGTGGACGACCACACGCGAGCAGGCTTATCAGGCCACGGCAGATTGGGTGATGGCCCACACGCCGGCGCAGGCCAAAATCGCCATGCTCGAAATCGGCATCATCGGCTATTACAGCAACCGCACCGTGGTCGATCTGCTGGGGCTGGCCACGCCCATGTCATTGCCCTTTGCGCGCGCCGGTCAGTGGTGGAAGAACATTGCGCTCATCCAGCCAGATTACGTCATCATCCAGAACCGGGAAAGCGACCCGCCATGGGACACGCCCAATTCAACAACATTGACCACACACGGTGAGGTATTGAAAGACTACACCCTGATTCACGTCCTATCGACTCCGGCCTACACCATCAACGTGTATCAAAAAAGCAACCCACCCACTTCGTAAGACATCCAGCGCCGACCGACTACTGTCTACTGATTACTTGCTACTTCTCTCGACCGGCGACTTCCATTTTCAAACCATACTTCGAGCGCAGCGTAATGAGCGGCAGCGGCTCCACCACTTGACTCGCAACCAGCCGCATGGTGAAACGTTGGGCGATGGTGGCCAGGATGAGTTGCGCTTCCATAAGGGCGAAGGTGTTGCCAATGCAAACGCGCGGCCCGCCACCAAAGGGGAAGTAGGCGAAACGCGGCAACTGTTTCTCAAAATCGCCTGCCCACCGTTCGGGCCGAAATTCCTCGGGTGCCTCAAAATAGGTCGCGTCGTGGTGCAACACGTGTGGGCTGAGAAAGAACACGGCCCCCTTGTCAAAGTGGTAATCTCCCACTTCCACCGGCTCAATCGCCTCACGCGCCGTGATCCAGGCCACGGGATACAGGCGCAGGGTTTCTTTGATAACCCAATCGGTGTAGGGTAATCGCGCCAGATCGGCCACCGTCGGTGTGCGCCCGCCTAATACATGCTCCAGCTCCTCGTGCAGTTTTGCCTCGGCGGCCGGGTTTTGGGAGAGTAAGTACCAGACCCAGGTGAGCGTGGTGGCCGTGGTCTCGTGGCCGGCTACAAACAGCGTAAAAGCCTCGTCGCGCGCCTGTTTGTCGGTCATGCCGCCGCCGTCTTCATCCACGGCCGTCAACAGTGTCGATAGCAAATCGCTGTACTCATGCAATTCGTCGAGCCCTTCAGCACGGCGCTGGTGAATAAAGCGCATCAGCACATAGTCTATGGTGGCGATTGCCTGCGCGGCGCGTTTGTTATCGCGCGTCGGCACCCATGCAGGCGGCACAAACAATTGGGTGAAGCGCGCACTGGCCAGCTCATTGCCGGTGGTGATGGCTTCACCCAATCCGGCCGCATCATTGGTCACATCGGCATCGAACAAACACTTGGCCACAATCTCCATCGTCAGTTGCATCATGTCCTGATCAATGTCACGAACATCAGGAATGTCGCGCGTGTGAGTTTGAGCCGCGCGCTCCCACTGGCTCAACATACGTTGCGTGAAATCGACCATTGTGTTGGCGTAGCCTTCGATGCGTTTGCGATGAAACGCCGGCTGGGCCAGTTTGCGTTGCCGACGCCAGAATTCACCGTCACTGATCAATAAGCCGTTGCCCAGTGAGGGGCCGAGCACTTCCTTGATCTGGGTGGTCTTGTAAAACTTCGCTGCCTGTTCCACATAAATCTGGCGTACCAGATCGGGATGGCTGACTAGGAAGCGGCTGACCGGCCCAAAGCGCAAGTCCACCAGGTGGCCGTAGCGCGCGCCGGTTTGCGCCGCGGCCATCAATACACCCAGCGGATCGGCTCGAAAGCGCAAGGCCGAGCGGATGCCGAACCAGCCCGCATCCTAGGCCGGCGGCTGTGTGTGCTGTGGGTTGTGGTGGGGCAATGATGGTGACGACGGTGATGATGATGGTGATGTAACCGGGGCTGCCGGCGTCGACGTGATGGGCGATTCGGCGGGTCTTGCTTCCATGCTGAAATGGTATCAGGACAACTGAAAATGTCGTGAATTTGAACGACGATGCCGACAGGATTGATTCACCGCATGTGCCGACCCATCATGGCCGGCTCGGCCAGCACAAACGGCCTGCTAATGGCCATCGCGGTGTTGCTGGCGCTGGCCTGGAAGGGGCCGGTTACATGGGCGTGGATTGCTTACGGCGTCTACTCGCCGGCAGGTTCGTTCGGTTTGAGCGAGCCGTCTTTGCGCACGCGATACAAAATTTCTTCAAGCAAGCGGCGGTTCTCGCGAATGCGGTCGGCGATGATGCCGGTGACCACCAGCAAGAGCCCAATCAGCAGGCAGATAACACCGGCCAGCAGCGATGGCACATTACCAAACTGACCGCCTCGCCCCAGCGCAATAACAATAACGCGCGCGATGAGCGCCAGCCCAACCAGCAGAAACGGCACTGCCGCCCCCACAAAGGTTTTGAGCGGCTCGTAGGTCACATAGGTGCGCAATAGCACCTCGGCCTGTTGGAGAATGAAGTGAACAATGCCCTTGTGCAGGCGTGAAGGCCGCGTCGTTTCACGGGCAATGATGGGCACGCTGTGAACCTTCAGTCCAATTTTGCCGGCCTGGATCAAGGTTTGCACGGTGTAAGAAAATAGCGGCGTCACAAACATGCGTAACGCAGCTTCGCGTGAGTACGCCCGAAAACCGGACACAGCATCGGGCACGCGTATGCCAGCGGCTGTTTGCACCACATAGCTGCCAATTTTTTGCAGCCAGCGCTTTGCTAATGAGAAGTGTTCCAGCGATTGGGTTTGACGGTCTCCGATGACGATGTCGGCCTGCCGCGCCAGAATGGGTTCGATGAGTGCGGGGATATCCTCGCCACGATATTGGCCATCGGAATCGATATTGACGATGATGTCGGCACCGTTCGCAAGACAGGCATCGATGCCAGTTTGGAAAGCACGCGCCAGCCCTTTATTGCCGGTGTGGCGGGCGATGTGATTGGCACCGGCCGCCAGCGCCACTTTCACTGTGTCGTCGGTGGAGCCGTCATCGACGACGAGTACAGACACGCATGCAATTCCAGGGATTTCACGAGGCACCTCACGAATGACAGCGGCAATATTCTCACGCTCATTCAGGGCACACAGTTGAACAAAAAGGCGAAGCTTGGGCATGGTTGTCGCTCGGAGCAGACGTGTGCATTATCCTCAA
>JBBQST010000410.1:0-4213 GCA_038213625.1 Thermoflexales bacterium | reverse complement strand
CCTGGCTGCGGCACACCCACACCAGCGGCATGCCGTCCGGCGTCACCAGACCCGCCTGGTTGTGAATCTGCCGCAACGGCTCGCTGTGCTGGCTCTCGATGACGCCATGCACGCCGGTGACGCAGACATAGTGGCAGCCCTTTCGCGCTTGAATCCATGCTTCAATCTGGGCCAGCGCCTGGGGCATATTGATGGGACTGACGCCAACGCCGAGGATATTGACGCGGGTGTGGTGGGTTTGGGCAGCAGTGGAAATCGGCTTCATTACACCTCGTCAGTGACAGGGAAGTCTCTACTTTAAGCCGTCATTCCCACGTTCGCGAAATTCCAGGCATGGGCGTGTTAGTCAAGCTTCCGGCTGAACACGCATCGGTTCGGCACTGGTCACATAGACATTGCGAGCGACATCGGGCTCTACAAAGCGCTGCTGGCCTCCGGCGAGTGCGATGGCCAGGTCATGCCCGGCCGAGGGAAGCTGATCCACCGACACCACCACCCCCGGTGTCAGACCCAGCTCGGCCACGCGGCGCAACAACGACGGGTCTTCATCCCGCACACGCTCGATGCGCACGGTCTGGCCGGCTGGCACCAGGTTCAAGGTCAATGTAGAGGTGGCGGCCACGGTGCCGTCTTTGCGGGGGATGGGGTCGCCGTGTGGGTCGATCTGGGGATCACCCAGCAGGCTCGAAATTTTGTCGGCGAACTCCTCACTGATGGCGTGCTCCAACCGCTCGGCCTCCTCGTGCACCCGATCCCAGGTATAGCCCATGGCTGCCGTGAGGTACAGCTCAATCAGCCGATGATGACGAATAATTGCCAAAGCCATCTTCTCGCCGGTCTCGGTCAGCCGCGTACCTTGATAAGGCTCATATTCGACCAGCTTCATCTCGGCCAGCTTTTTGATCATGCCAGTGACCGAGGCCGCGGCCACATTCAGCCGCTCGGCCAGCGCATTGGTCGTCACCCGGTCGCTGTGCTGCCGGAGTTCGTAAATGGTTTTCAGGTAGTCCTGTATGGACTGAGAGAGCATGGGCATATTATCGCCCGGCTCGCCCCCGTTTCTCGAATTGGCACAGGCCGAAACAACACCGCCGGTTTTAGTGAATCTAAAAACCTCGAAGCAGAACAACCGGTGGCATCCTCTGTTTGGCCCGCGAATAACCCTCGCTCACGGCGTCGACATGGACGTAGCATTCATCTGGTTTAATCACTTCCATTGATTGAAGTAAATTACAGCAGATGAACGCAATTTTGTTGACTCTGGCCTGTTCCGTTGCTGGCTACCTGATTGGCTCGATTCCCTTCGGCTGGATCATTGTAAAAGTGGTGAAGGGCGTGGACCTGCGCACCATCGGCAGTGGCCGCACGGGCGGCACCAACGTGTTTCGCGCAGCCGGCCGCGTTCCTGGCTTCCTGACCGCATTTTTGGACATCTTCAAGGGTGCCATTACGGTGCTGGTGGTGCGCAATCTGTTTGGCGCGCAGACGGGTGGCTGGGCCGAGGCGCTGGCCGGCCTGGGCATTGTGCTGGGTCACAACTTCTCAATCTTTCTGGGCTTCAAGGGCGGGGCCGGCGGGGCTACCGCCATCGGCACCGGCGCGGCCTTGTGGCTGGTCGGTACCATCCCAGCCCTGTTGGCCGGTCTGTTCATGCTGTTCATCATCGGCTTTGCCTCGCTGGCCACGATCTTTGCCGCCTATGGCGTGGCCGTGGCGTTGACTGCCGCTGCATTAAGCGGCACCATGCCCGTGTCCTATGCCATCAGCGGCTGGGGCATTGTGGTGCTGGTGATGCTGGCGTTGCGGCCCAACATTGAGCGATTGATGAACGGCACTGAGCGGCGGGTTGAGGTGTTCAAGCGCAAGCCGGCGCCGACGGAGGAGTGATGGGGCCGAAGTGCGCATGCCGTTGCAGACCGGAACGTGCACGTCTGACGTGACACGTGCACGAGCCCGTGCAGCGCCGCTACCCACCCTCTGCTATAATCTTCTCCCGCGACGCTGGGCCGGCTAGCAACGCGAGGGCGCATAGCTCAGTTGGTTAGAGTGCTGCGTTGACATCGCAGAGGTCAGAGGTTCGATCCCTCTTGCGCCCACTAAAAAGACCGCTTCCTTTAAAAGGAAAGTGGTCTTTTTTAATGTGACCGGACTGAACGGATCTCTAGATCGGCTCACCCAATTCGGCGTCGGTCGAGCCACGTCACAGGGATCCCTCGGCTTGCGGCCCTCGGAATGACTCCTCATAGGATGGGTATTTACGTGCATTTTAGGTTGACTTGGCTACGGAGAGAGTGGATGAGCCTGATGTGTATCAGTAAGGAGCCCGGCCCGCGTTGAGCACTATCCCTGCTGGAGTCACTGGGTATGAGCAACACGGCGCAGGTACAAAACGGCTGGGGCTATCAATCGGCGTACCCCGACCGTTGAGGAACGTGGTGATGTCAGTCCGATGCGCGATGCCGTGATAGAACAGCGACATGAAAATCAGCCGCGCCTGGTAGTCGAAGGTCCAGCCCTCCCCCTCCTCGTGCACGTTCTGGGTGGGCGGGACGCGCTGTATCGTGTCCATAAACGCCTCGCCAACCTGGGCAGCAAAGGTTGCCAGTTCTGCCAGATTGGGGGCGTCTTCCCAAGTGAATGCCGGCTGCGGCGCTGTTCCGTGGATCCGCTTCAGAAAGCTGGCTTCTGCCTGTAAGAGATGGCCGAAGGTTTCAAGAATCGACCCATACGCACCCGGAATGCGGGTTGTAAGTAGCCCCACGTCGAGCTTCATGCAGATAGCCAGTAGCTGCTGACTAGCCCACTGGTTGTACTGAACAAATTCAACCAGCGTCGGTTCGGGTTGTGTTTCCATGCGCAGAGTCTAATTTAATCGCTTTATCCTCGCCACGCTCGTGCGCTACTATGGTGTTGTTACTGGACTATCGGGTGGGCCAAGGTTCCCTGCAACTACTACAGGCAAAAGCAACCGATTGAATGAATCAGGCCAGTCAAAAGGCTGATGCTATCAAATGGTTTAGGTCTGATTTTTACAACTTGCAAAATCAGACGCATCGCCACTATCATATAAACCCATACTCGAACATCCGTTCTCCATCGTTGTCGCGGCCACCGCGGGACACCGATATACCTTCAGCCACAAGGGACACATTCGCATGAGCATGATTTCCGAAGAACGACCTTCAGACTCGCCTTATATCGAGAAGGTGATGCATGCCTGGACGATGAGCGAGGGGTCTTCGGTACGGCCCGCCGAGAGCCACTGGCACATGGTGTTTGTCAGGCACACCGGCCAGGTGCACCCCATCATGGTCGGCCCACTCTCCACGGCCGGGATGGCCTCGTGGGGCAAGGGGGCCGAAATTACATGGATCCAATTCAAACTCGGCACCTTCATGCCGCATCTGCCCCTGCGCAACCATCTGGATGGCGAAACGCGATTGCCCAAAGCGGCCAGCCAGTCGTTCTGGCTCAAGGGCTCGGCCTGGCAGTTCCCCAACTACGAGAATGTCGATACATTCGTCAACCGACTGGTGCGCGATGCGTTGCTGGTGCGCGATCCGGTGGTCGGTGCCGCGCTCAAAGATGAGCCGCAGGACATTGCCTCTCGCACCATGCGGCACCGTTTCCTGCAAGCCACCGGCATCACCCAGAGCCACATCCGCCAGATCGAGCGCGCCCAATATGCCAAGTCGCTTCTGGCGGAGGGCAAGTCGATCCTGGACACGGTCGAGGCCGCTGGCTATTTCGACCAGCCCCACCTCACCCGCGCGCTCAAGCAATGGGTCGGCCACACGCCGGCCCAGATCATTCGCATGAGCCAGTCCGCCTGCCATTTCATACAAGACACTGACCTCCTGCCCGATTACGATACCAATGTTCTGGCCGCTGTTGGACAACATGAGAGGCGTAATCCGTAAAATCCACATCGACCTCGCGCCGATTCTGCTCGGCGATGGCATTCGGCTGTTCGATCACCTAAACCGGCCGGTTGTGCGCCAGAGCACGCGTGTCATTTGAGATTTGATCATGGAGTTGTACTACGGCGGCTCAAGTCATCGGCCGCGTTCTATAAGAGTCTGTGATTCAAGAAGTCTGTGACTTCCGGAGTCAGGGACTCAGTGCTTCATGCTGCTTCGAGTCGACGTGATCAGTGGCTGACCCGGAGTCATCGGCTGTCACCAGCACACGGTGAAGCCCAGCCAGGGCGATC
>JBBQST010000409.1:0-4216 GCA_038213625.1 Thermoflexales bacterium | reverse complement strand
ATGGATAGCCTCGATGGCCCCGTCGATCCGACCAGCGCCCACTTCAGCGGCATCGTGTTCAAGATGCAGGCCAACATGGACCCGCAGCACCGCGACAGCATGGCGTTTCTGCGGGTGTGCTCGGGCCGCTTCGAGAAGGACATGCTGGTGTATCACCCGCGCCTCAAGCAAAACATTCGCATGGCCCGGCCGCACCGCCTGTTTGCCCAGGAACGCGAAACCGTGCAGGAGGCGTTTGCCGGCGATGTGATTGGGTTGAGCAACCCCGGCCTGTTTTTGATCGGCGACACGATCTATGCCGACAAGCCGGTTCAATTCCCACCCATCCCGCGCTTTCATCCCGAGTGCTTTGCCAAGCTGACCAACCTCACGATCAATAAATCCAAGCAATTCAAAAGTGGCTTAAAACAGCTTGAGGAGGAGGGCGTGGTGCAGGTGCTGTATGCCGACAATTACGCCCGGCACGAGCCGATTCTGGCTGCGGTGGGCGACTTGCAGTTTGATGTCGTTGTGGCCCGCCTGGCGCTGGAATACGGCGTCGAAACTCAACCGCAACGGCTGCCCTACACCAGCGCGTGCTGGATCAACCGCGACGACCCTGCGTTCACGTCCGTCATCTGGCCGTCCGCCGTGTTGCGCGCCACCGATGTGTTTGATCGATTTGTGACGCTGTTCCCATCGCCCTGGGAATTGAGCTATCTGGCCAAACAAAACCCGCGCCTGGTGCTGAGAGATGTGGCTGGCAATCCGATGACCCATCTCAGTAGTTAAAACTCCTAGCCAAATGCAGCCGCTCAAAAGTCCGAAGATTTTGGACAAAATGCACAAAATACAGCCGTTTTCGTTCTGTCCGATTCTGTTAATTCAGTCATTCTGTCCAAAATCCGCTCCGATTCTGCCGCTCATTTTTAACTGCTGAGAATTTGTAATTGCTCAGCCCCTTATACCTTGAACGTTATATACCCAAATCCGTCTACGTTCGGGCGATGACACAGCACCCCATTGGCTGTTGACTAGGCGATAACGCCTATAGACCTGAACATGTTTTCAGGCCATGCTCTTCCCGGAGAATTTCGAAGGAACGCTATTCAAAAGGAGCATCATGAACAAAGTCACGACTGTTTTAACCGGCACCATTCTTCTCTTCGTTTTAGCTGCATGTGCCACAAGCTCTGCCCCAGCCAACCCCACCGCAGCGCCGGCTCCGACGTCGTCGGCCACAACCGGCAGCATGGCCGGCATGGATCATGGCAGCACCGACATGAACGCGCCGTTTGATGCCATGTTTATCGACAGCATGATCGAACATCATCAAGGTGCGATTGAGATGGCGAAAGACGCTCAACAGAAGGCTGCTAAACCTGAGGTGAAGCAATTGGCCGAGGCCATTTTGAAGACGCAACAGGCCGAGATCGACCAGATGAATGCGTGGCGCAAACAGTGGTATCCAAACCTTAAACAGACCAGCGGCATGGCGATGGACATGGGCGCAATGGGCGTGAGCGAGGGGCCGGAGCCCTACGACGTCCGCTTCATCGCGGCGATGATCCCGCACCATGCCAGCGCCGTTACGATGGCTCAGCAAGCCACTCAGCAGGCCGAACACGCTGAGCTGAAGAAGCTGGCCGGGGACATCATCGCTGCCCAAACGGGCGAGATTGAACAAATGAAGCAGTGGTATCAGGAGTGGACGGGCAAGCCGTATGCCGGTGCAGCGTGAATCAGGTTCGTGTTTCAGAGACTCCCCACCCCTTTGGGGGTCGGGAGTCTCTGAGGCGCATCGTCCATGACACTCGCGTTTGGCAAATGATGCTGCGAAGCAGCAGGGTCTAGGGAATCTACCGGACGCCCCTACCCATGACAATCACCCTGCCCTACTCGGCCCCAAACGGGAAGTGCACCACGTCCTGCTCAATGGCTTTGATCAGTCGCGTGATCTCGCGCTTGTCGTCGGCGTCCAACACATCCAGGCCGGCCGGCGCGCGCTCCACGATGGACGTGAACACGCCGCGGCGCTTGAGGATGTAACGCATGAAGGGGTGCGTCTCGCGAATGATCAATGGCAACAAGCGCTGGTGCAATTCGCGCGCGCCGGCCTCGTCACCCGCCCACAACTTCTCCATCACGATGGCCAGCAGGTCGGCGATCTCGCAGGCGGGCATGCAGCCGTCGGCACCCCGCGCCACTTCGTCGGGCAGGAACTTGCCGGCGAACCCGCCGAAGATCGTCTTGACCTTGTCGCCCACTAATTTGCGAACCTCGGCAATGTGTTTGGGGCCGGGTGCGCGCTCTTCCTTGATGTATTCGATTTGCGGAATCTCATCGACCAGGCCGGCAATCTGCTCGCCGGTCATCGGCGCATACATCGAGGCGTTTTGGACCATGATGGGCCCGTCGTAGACATCGGCCATGCGCCGATACATGTCCATGGCCACAGCCACGTTCGTGCGTGCCGGCGCCATGGCGATGATGGAGTCGGCACCGGCGCGTTGGGCCGCCTTCGCAAACAGCACCACCTGCGGCACCGACACCCCCGAGCAGCCGAAGACAACGGGTAGCCGGCCGTTCGTCTCCTCCATCACCGCATCGAGGTTGCGAATGCGCTCCTCTTCGCCGAGGAAATAAAACTCGCCGACCATGACCGGCCACACGATGCCGTGCTGGCCGCTGGTGCAACAAAAATTAGTCACCGCGCGCAAGTCCGACGTGAGAATCTCGTAGTCTTCGGTATAGGGCGTGGGCAGCAGGCCGAACACGCCTTTCAAATGATTAAATCGTGCCATATCAAACTCATTTAACTCGCTTAATTGCTCACTAAACCGTCATTCCGAGTGGAACGTCGGCTCTGAGCCGCGGAATGACGACTCATAGAGTGCCGTTATTGCTAATCTTAGGACTTGCGCAAATGGCTTACGTGAGCGCAAGACCCTTCGGGTGGCGCATGAACGAACAAGCTACCCTAGGTTCTAAATGCGCCACCCGAAGGGTCTGAGGTACATTGCCGCGTAAGTCCTAATCTCTAAACTACTCCGGCCACTTGTTATCCGGCCGCCAGAAGCCCAGCTTGGGGGTGTTCCACTCGTCGGTCGGCCCAAACAACGTGTGCGGCTCGCGCAGGTTGGCTTCGATGGCTTCCAGGTTGAGATCGACGCCAAGGCCTGGTTTTTCATGCACTTTGACGTAGCCATCGGCCATGTAGTCATCGTCCAGACCCGTGACCAGGCTCTCCCAGAAGGGCAGATCGAGGCCGTGATGTTCCACGGCCATGAAGCTGGAGATGGCCGCGGCGCAGTGGACGTTGGCCATGAACCCAATCGGCAATCTTCTTCGTCTCCATCATGCCGCCCGAGGTCAACAAGTCGGGGTGCAAAATATCCACGGCGCGCTGCTCGATCCACTCGCGGAAGCCGTCCCACAGATACCAGTTCTCACCGGCCGCCACCGGCACCTTGATCGCGTCCGTCACTTTTTTGTGGCCGGCGTCACGCACCTCATCCAGACCATACACGCCCTGGTTGGTGTCGATGCGCAAAATGGGATAGTCGTAGTTGCTGGCCACCACGGCGATGCGAATGTCGGTGATCTTCAAGTCGCTGGGGCTGGAGAACGTATGGATGGCGTTTTCGACTGCATTCTGCGCGGGGTTGTTTGATTCACTTTTTTTCATCGTGGATAGGCTTTGAGTTAAGTCAGTTGGATACAGATAAAAAAATAGAGTTTTACCAAATGCTTAACTGGTTAGCCATTGTTTGAGGAATGCGATCAGCCGGCGTGTGTTGTCGCGGCCAATCTCGGCCGTGGCGTGCCGCGCATCAACGCCCACCAAGCCGTAGCACGGATGGCCTTCGTACTCCTTGACCATCCAATTGATGGATTGATCGGGCGCGCCCACTGGACCGCGATCATCCTGAAGCCGCCGCAGGTCCACTGTCTCCGGCTGCAAGTAGAGCATGGCCGAGGTCTCGAACTTGGCCGCGTGATCGCCGCCGACGCCGGGTGCCTGATTCTCGACCAACGCCAGAACGGCCATCTGCCCACCCGCCTGGCGATAGACCTCGGCGGCCGCATCCAAGTATTCATTGCGATTGGGGTAGTGGCCCGAGATCAGGATGACTTTGCGGTAGCCGTTCTTCTCGAAGCCGTGCAGCAGATCGACCACAATCTGGATCATCGGCTCCTTTGCCACCATGTAAGTCGCCGGCCAATCCAAATGCCC
>JBBQST010000408.1:0-4224 GCA_038213625.1 Thermoflexales bacterium | reverse complement strand
ACCATCCCGAGCAACGGCAGCACGGCCTTCTTGAATTCCAGCGCCATATCTGCATACGTCTCCAACGGCACCGCCATCAATCGAAGGTCTCCGATTGCGGCAATCCAGACTTCGATCGGCGTGGTTGCCGGCAACGTGCCGTTCAAGATTGCGCCTTTCAATTCACCCGCCCAACGCAACAAGGACAATGCCGTTGTCTCATTTGTGAGATTACGGGCCTGGCGAGCCGTGGCCATATCTTGAGCAAATGAAGCAAAGAGCGCATCTACTTGATCGGCAGCCGTTGGCGCGTCCAACGGCAGATCCACTGTCGCGTGGGCCACACCCAGCTTGGGCGAGTCCATCACCGGCGCATTGAACAGGCACACATGGGCGGCCTCGGCCAGTTGACGGCTCATGTCGGCCACATCCTCAAACGTGCCGTTGCCCCACCCTGTCATCAAATCGGTCGAGGGATTCACGTCGCCGCACGCACCCTGCAAATACAGCGCCACGCCACCGCGCCGCTCCTCCAGCTCCAGAGCCACAGCACCGGGAACATCGCCGGACAATTTCAAGTTGCCAAAACTCATCGTCACCGGATGCACGGCAAAATTCACCAACGTGGCGATGGCACGTCCATCCACATCGTCAATCGCCACGGCCATCAACGCCGTGTCAATGGGATGGGCTTGATCCTGGCGGTTGTAGCTCAACCCCTCAACCTGGGTCGATGCATGGCTCATGTGTGCGGGCCGCAGTTGCGCCTCCAGACCCGCGACCAGCGCCACCAGCTTGTCCTGGGCTGCGGCCCACCAGCGCTCGTTCACATAGCCCAGAACGCCGCGAAAACGCAGGGTGGCCGGTGCCGAGTGCGTGTGCGAACACGAGATCACAATGTTCATGGCTGGAACCCGGCTCTGCTCCGCCATGCGTTTGCGAAGCACAGCACTCTCCTGGGCCGAGATGCCAATCAAGTCGCACGCCACAATCACGAGTGGCGTAACGCCATCATCCAGCAATACCGCTCGGGCCATGATGGCATCATGCTGGCCATCGCTGGGATAGATGCGCGCACCAAAGCCGGTCAGCCAGCAGCCCAGTTGCGGCTCCAGATCAACTGAAGCTGCCGCAGCTCGAAACGGTGTCATCAACGCAACTCCTTCACGTGGGCGGCCACTTTTTGAATGGCCGCGATCATCTGGCGAATCTCCGGCTCATCCACCAGCAACGACATATGCGTCAGCCAGATCGCATCGTCACACACCTGCTCACTCACGGGGCAATTCACGTGCGTGTAATCCAGCGAAATCCCAGGGTTGGCGCGCATCTCGCGCAGATTTTGAAACACGGCATTTTTGTAGATCGGCCGGGTGTAGCCGGGACTGGCTGGCACGCCTTCGGCCACCAACGCCGCCACAAAACGTTCACGCGAAACCCCAAGCGTGTTCAGATCCAACCGCAGCATGTAGAGATGGTACGACTGACGCGTCATGCGCGAGTCACCCTCAATCACGCAGATGCCGGGCGTGTGTCGCAACCCATCCGTGAGTAACGCGGCATTGGCCTGCCGCTTCAGCGTATGCGCTTCCAACCGCGTGAGCTGGGCCTGCAATAGCGCCGCCTGAAATTCCGTCAGCCGCAGATTCGAGCCGAGATTTTCATGCTCATACCACGCGCCGCCCTCGACACGGCCGCAGTTGGTGATGCTGCGGCACTGAGCCGCCAACGCCTCATCGTTGGTGAGAATGATGCCGCCCTCGCCGCTGCTAATATTTTTGGAGACCTGAAAGCTAAACACGCCGCAGCGGCCCAACCCACCCGTGCCTTTGCCGCGCCACTGGCTGCCCCACGAATGGCACGCATCTTCGATCACGATCAAATTGTGCGCACGGGCAATGTCGTTCAGCCGATCCATATCCGCGACATAGCCGGCAAAGTGCACCGGCACAATCGCCTTGGTTCGCGGCGTGATCTTGCGCTTCACGTCCTCTGGATCAAGGCACAGCGAGTTTGGTTCGATGTCGGCAAACACTGGAATCGCACCCACCCGCAACACGGCTGTGGCCGTGGCGATGAATGTATAGGGCGGCAAAATCACCTCGTCGCCGGGGCCAATATCCAACGCTTGCAATGCCGTCTCCAACGCCGTGGTGCCGCTGGACGCGGTCACACCATAACCCACGCCCTGGAACGCGGCAAAGTCGGCCTCGAACTGGCGCACGCGCTCACCGTACCACCACTTGCCCGACTCCAATACTTCCAGCAACCCCGTCCGTTCCCGTTCGTCCCAGATCGGCCACGTGGGCCATGTCACATTGCACGCAGCCGTGCCGCCGTTTATCGCTAGTTGAGCCATCTTAAATTTTTGACTGAATGGAAATTACAAAAAAGCCTCTCGATTGAGAGGCTCCAGACTAAAGCATTCTGACAGAATCATTGAAATTAGCCAGTCTGACTTTGCCCAAGCCACATCAGCTCACCAGCCACACATACGGCTGTTGAATCAGCTGTTGCACACGCTGCAAGAATCGCGCAGCCGGCGCCCCATCGACCAGGCGATGATCAAAGGTCAGACTCAACTGCATCATGTGCCGGATGGCCACTTTGCGGCCCGCGACTTTGCGGCCCGCCACATTCACCACCACTTGCTTGGGCACAATCCGGCCTACACCCAGAATCGCGCACTCGGGCAGGTTAATGATCGGCGTGAATGAATCAATGTCGAACATGCCCAGGTTCGTAATCGTAAAGGTGCTGCCCTGCAACTCATCGGCCCTGGCCTTGCCCTCGCGTGTGCGCGCGATCAACGCCGCCGACTCCGTGGCAATCTGGCGCAGGGTTTTAACCTGCACATCACGCAACACCGGCACCAGCAAGCCGCGCGGCGTATCGGCGGCAATGCCAATGTGAATGGCCGTTTCGGTCACAATCTCATCACCCTCAAACTGCGCATTCACGGTCGGGTGCTCCTGCAAGGCAAACGCACAAATCTTGGCCAGTAGGTCTGTGTACGACGGCACCGCAAAGGCCGTCTGGCTGGCTTTCAACTGGTTGCGCAACTTCACCAACTGGGTCGCATCCACCTCGCTGAACAGCGTCACCGGCGCCGTGTTCTGCGCGCTTTGCAACATGCGCTCGGCGGTGATGCGCCGCACCGCGCTGGCCTTGGCGCGGGTGGCCGTGGGGAGTGGGGGGGAGGCGGCTGGTGGCTGGCGGCTGGCGGCTGGTGTCGGAGGGGTCGATGGTATCGGAGGTGTCTGAAGTGTCGGCGGTGTCGGCGCAGCAACGGGCTTTTGTTTGGCTTTCGCAGCAGCGAACGCAACAGCGGCTTCTACATCGGCTCGGTCAATGCGCTTGCCACCCAATGAAGCCGATAGCGCCACAAGATCCACGCCAGCTTCTTCGGCCATGCGCCGCGCCACGGGGCTGGCATCGACGAATGTAGGCGCTGCTGTAGACACCGCCGCGCGCACATCGCGCTCCACGATCCGGCCGGTGCGTCCGCTGCCTTGCAACGTCTGCCAATCGACTTTTAGCTCAGTTGCAATGCGTCGCGCACGGGGGCTGATGGTGGGGGAGGCGGGAGCAGAAGCGGCTGGCGGCTGGCCGTTGGCGGCTGGTGATTGGCTGCTGGTGGTTGGTTGCTGGTTGCTGGTTGCTGGTGGGCTTTCGCCAGCCGCCAGCAGCCCCTCGCCAACCGCCTCTGCTCCCGGCAACGCTTCGCCGGGTTCAGTGATATAGCCGAGCAATGCCCCGACAGGAATCACTGTGCCGGGGGCCGGCGCCGTGGCCGCGATGCGCAAAATGCCATCATCGGTGGCTTCCACTTCGTTCACCGATTTGTCGCTCTCCACCGAGTACAACAAATCACCCATCACCACGGCATCGCCGTCGTGCTTGAGCCACTCCACAAAGCGGCCCTCTTCCATCGTCCATCCAAGGCGGGGCAGGAGAATTGGTATTGGCATATCAGAAGTCAGAAGTCAGATATCAGAAGTCAGAAGTCAGAGGTCAGAGGTCAGATCGAAACACGAAAGTCGTCGATCCGTAATCTGATGTCTGATATCTGACATCTGACTTCTCAAATACTCTCCCTTTTATTCCGCAATCAACTCGCGAATCGCCTGCGCGATGGTCTGGGTGTTCGGCACCACGGCGGCTTCGAGCGTGGGGCTGTAGGGTGTGGGCGTGTGCGCGCCATTCAGGCGCATCACGGGTGCATCAAGATCATCAAAGCCCTTG
>JBBQST010000407.1:0-4241 GCA_038213625.1 Thermoflexales bacterium | reverse complement strand
GCTGTCGCTGGCAAGGCCGGGCACTTCGCCGGTCTGGCCATTGGTCTGACGCTGACCTTGAGCATCCTGGGTGGCGGTGCCATTACCGGCGCATCGCTCAACCCCGCCCGCACCCTCGGCCCGGCCATCGTGGCCGCAATCGGTGGCGCGTCGATCAGCCAGGTTCCGGCCTATCTCATCGGCACGCTGTTGGGCGGTGCAATCGCCGCGCTGGTGAGTCGTTACGCGCTGAATGTGCCCGCACCCGTCAGCAATGCCGAGTTGCCGCGCACACGCGAGAGCAGCGCACCGCGCATGGAAACACCTCGCTCTAAGGGAAGTCGGCGATAATCCGGGGTCTAGCAATACAACCGGCCGGCACGAACCCGGCTGGACATGTCATTTTGCTGGGGCGAAGCAATGCTTCGCCCCAGTTTTATTTGGTTACGGGGATAGGGTATTAGGTTATGGCGAAGGCATTGGTAGCATTGGTCGGCCGCCCCAACGTGGGCAAAAGCACATTATTTAACCGCATCGTCGGCGAGCGGTTGTCCGTGGTCGATGACAAGGCCGGCACCACGCGAGACCGCATTCAGGCGCCGGTGGAATGGCGCGGCGTGGAGTTTACGATGGTGGACACCGGCGGCATCGAGCCGCTGGAGCCGCTGCGCGACAGCGAAAAACTCGCCCTGGCGGCGGGTTCAAAAGATTTCATCTACGAGATTCGCGAGCAGGCCGAAATGGCCATTGCCGAGGCCGACGTGTTGATCTTCACCTGCGACGGCCAGGTGGGCCTGACCAGCGTGGATGAAGCCGTGGTGGAGATTTTGCGCCGGCTGATTGGTCGGCGGCAGGCAAATGGCAAGTCGGTGCCACCGGTTTTGGTGGCCGTGAGCAAGGCCGACAACAACACCCTCAAAACCGGTGCCGTGGAGTTCTATGCGCTGGGGTTGGGTGATGTGTTCCCGGTTAGCGGCGTGCACGGCGATGGCGTTGGCGACCTGTTGGACGCAGTGGTGGCCGCCATCCCGCCCACGCCGCCCGAGGACCCGGACGAGACGGTGCGAATTGCAATTGTGGGCCGGCCCAACGTGGGCAAATCGTCCATGTTCAACCGGCTGATCGGCGAGGAGCGCGTGATTGTGAGCGCGGTGGCCGGCACCACGCGCGATGCCATCGACACCGTCATTGAGTACATCCAGGAAGGTGACGACGGCACCATCGTGACGGGCAATGAAGATGGCGTGATCACCGATGTGGCTCAGGATAAAGATTGGGATGTCGAGACTCAGAAACAACACTCAACCACCCAATTGATCACCCTGATTGACACCGCCGGCATTCGCAAGCGCGGCACGATTGAGCCCGGCGTCGAGAAATACAGCGTGTTGCGCGCTTTCAAGGCCATGGAGCGCTCCGATGTGGTGCTGCTGATGGTCGATGCGGTAGAAGGCATTACTCAGCAGGATGAGCACATTGCTGGTTATATTCTCGATGAAAACAAGAGCGTGATCGTGTGCGTGAACAAGTGGGACGCCATCGAAAGCCCCGACAAAATTGATCGGGCGGCCAAGAACGTGGCCGGCTTCGGCTTGCTCACCGAGAAGATGCGCGAGTTTTTAAGCATTGTGCAGGATCGGCTGAACTTCATGCCGTTTGTGCCGACACTATTCGTCTCGGCCAAAATGGGATTTCGCACCGAGCAAATTCTGCCGGCGGCGCTGCGAGCCTTCGAGGCGCGCGCCATGCGTATTCCTACGAGTGATGTGAACCGGGTCTTGCGCGAGTCGCTGGAAAAGCACGCACCTCCCGGCAAGGGTGGCCGCTTCCTCAAGTTCTACTACGGCTCACAGGTCGGCATTAACCCGCCCACCTTTGTGTTCTTCGTCAATGACCCGGCCATGGTGCACTTTTCGTATCAACGCTTTTTGGAAAATCGAATCCGCGAGGAGTACGGCTTCATGGGCACGCCGATCAAGCTGATGTTCAAGGGCCGGCGGAATGAGTGAGAGAAGTTGTTAGTGATTAGTGGTTAGTGATTAGTTTCAGAAAGATTGAGTGAGCTACAGGCTTATGACTAACTACTAACCACTAATAACTCATCCAGCCGTGTCGATCTGGCGCACGCGCAGGTCTGCGGCGTCGAGCAGGGTGTTGCAAAAGGAGACTAGCGTTTGGCCGCGCGCGTGCAGCGTCATCGACTGCTCCAGCGGCAAATCACCCCGTTCCAGTTGCATCACAATCTGTTGGAGTTCATCGTAGGCCTGCTCGAAAGTGAGCGCGTCAGGGTTTGCATCCGTGGCGGCGCCACCCTCGGCAGCCGATTGCTTTTTTGGCATGGCCGCACTATACAATGAGCACAGAGCAATGAGCGTGGAGCTATGAGTTCATGGCTCTTGGCTCATAGCTCCACGCTCATTGCTCTCTCGTTTGTCATGAGGGTGGATCTGCCCCGGTGGGTGGCCTGGTCTTCAAAACCAGTGGCAGGTTGCTTGGCAAGCTGCGGTGAGTTCGACTCTCATCCGCCCTCGCTTTACTTATGCGCCCGGTTCAATGTGTGATCGCGCCGATTTCGGAAGCACAGGCGCGCCAGATGCTGGCGTGGCGATACGATCCACCGTACGACCTCTACAATCCAGATTCACACCATCTGGACGAAGATCTGCGCTACTTCCTGGACCCGGTGACGCAAATGCACGGCATTGTGCGCCGCGAGCAGGCTGAGCCGGACGAGACCACACTCCCATCCACAGAATTGATCGGCGGCTGCTCATTTGGAGCCGATGCGCGCGTGCCTGGGGCCGACTACTCCACCCCTGCTCTGGATCTGGGCATTGGTCTACGGCCCGACCTGACCAGCCATGGCATCGGCCCTGAAGTGATCGAAGCCATGATGGCCTTTGCCAGAGCCAAATGGGGTGAAATCCATTTTCGCGCCAGCATTGCCGCGTTCAACGAACGCTCCCAGCGCGCGTTTGCCCGAGCTGGCTTTCACATCACCCAGCATTTCAAAGCCGAGCACAACAAAATGCCGTTTGTGGTGATGGAAAATCAAAGCGGCCTTCAATCCGGGAAAGTTGATCTGGCTGATCAAGCGCTTGATCTGGCTGATCAAACTAATCTGATCGCCCCAGATTGAAGGCCGCTGAAAGCAGCGCAGCCGAATAGGCACTAACCCGAGCCCAGCAGAAATACGGCCAGCAAAACCCCAAACAGAGCCGGCGCGATGAAGATGACGCTGTAGATGGGCTTGTCGTAACGGAGGTGCATGTAGTAGAGCGCGACCAGAGCCGCTTTGGACAACGAGATGGCCAGCAACAGCGGATTCTTGACCCAGCCAGGAATGAACGACACTCCGACCTCGATCAACGTCAATACGGCCAGCACGCCAAACACCAACCAGGGACTGGTGTGCTTTTTGTGCGCGGCGGGAGCATGTGAAGACTGTTCCATGATCTAAGCTATCAAACGAACTAAACCACTAATGTTTTAAAGCCACCAGACTTACCAAGCCTTATCTGAAATGAGATACACGACGGTGAAGATGATCACCCATACCAGGTCCACAAAGTGCCAATACAAGCCGAAGATTTCGACGCTCATATTGTTGCGAGCTGAGTAGGTGCCCTGAGCCGCGCGAATGGCGGTGATGACGCACCAGATGACGCCGACCAACACGTGCAAGCCGTGCAAGCCGGTGAGGATGAAGAACGGCCCGCCGAACGGCGTCGTGAGATTTTGACCATCGGTGTTGATGAGCAGGTTGTACTCGAAAGCCTGGCCACCCAAAAATATGGTGCCCAGAATCGAAACCAACACGAGCCAGCGAACCACACCTTTGGTGTTGTTGGCGCGCACATGCTCAATCGCCATCACCACGGCCAATGAGCTGAACAAAAGGATGAACGTGTTGATGCTGACCAGCGTCACGCTCAGCAGCGTAGACTCCGGCCAGTGAATGCTCTCAACGTATTCCTGCCCTCTGCGAAAAGCAAAGAGCCGCGTCATTGCGAATGCGAAAATTAAACCGAGAAAGATCAGCAGTTCGGAGCTCACGAAGATCCAAAACCCGAACTTGCGGTTGGTATCGCTGTGCTCCAGCGCGATGTCGGCATTTGAGGGGGTGCCGTCGCCATGTGCAGCGGAGACTGGATGGTCCATATTGCCGCTATTTTACAAGCGGAATGATACAGAGCAACTGACAGCTTGCGTCGGTTATAAATGACAAATTCAAGACCGGCTACAGAGTCATGTTGTTAGTG
>JBBQST010000406.1:0-4269 GCA_038213625.1 Thermoflexales bacterium | reverse complement strand
ATGCGAATCGCATCATCAGGCAGTTGGATGGAGCCCAGAGTCACTTCTGCGTCGCCCATCACGCCATGAAAGTCGCTGCCGCCGGTGACCAGCAACTCATGATTAGTCGCAATGTGCTGCAAATCCTGCGTTTGTTGAGGGGTGTGCATGGGGTATATGGCCTCAAGCCCATCCACGCCGGCCGCAATTAAATTTGCCAGCAACGAGTCCAGCTTGCCGCGATACAGCATCGGATGCGCCATCACGGCCGCACCGTGCGCGGCGTGAATCAGCGCCACCGCCTGCCCGGGGTTCAGTCCATCATGCGGCACAAACGCCGCCTCACCTTCGGCCAGATAACGGTCAAACGCATCCTGGATGGATTGGACCGCCCCCGCTTCCAGCAGCGCCCGGGCCACATGCGGCCGGCCAATCATGCCGTCGCCGGCCATGGCCTGCACGCGCTCAAAGGCAATGTGAATGCCGAGTGTGTCCAGCCTGGCCAGCATGGCTTTGGCCCGTGACATCCGCACGTCGCGCAGCGAAAGCAGCGTGCTACGCGTGTCATCATCGTTGGGCCGAACGCCATAGCCCAACACATGCACCTCTTTGCCTTCGTCTGAAAGGGCGCTGATTTCGATGCCGGGGATAAACCGGATGCCGAGCGAAGAGGCCACCCGTGCAGCCTCCTCATGCCCGGCAATGGTGTCGTGGTCGGTCAGGGCCAGCACGCCAATATCGCGCTGGCCGGCCAGTTTTAGAAGCTCGGTGGGCGACAGGCGGCCATCTGAGGCCGTGGAATGACAGTGAAGTTCGGTTCTCACAATCTCACAAATCGATAGGCCCGGCCATACCCGGCGTTATCGCGGTTCAACGGTCAACCGAATCGCCGTTCGTTCGCTGCCATCGATGGCCACGTCCGAAAAGGAAGGAATGATGATGACGTTGATGCCGTCGAGCAACAGGTAACCCCGCGCAATAGCCGCGGCTTTCATGGCCTGGTTGACCGCGCCGGCACCGATGGCCTGCACCTCGGCGCGGCCATGTTCGCGCACCACGCCGGCGATGGCGCCGGCTACTGAGGTCGATCGAGAGGTGGCGGACACTTTGATCACGTCTACTTTGGCGCGTTCGATGTGCTCACTGTCATTTGCGTTGGGCTGGTTTGAGTAAGTATCCATTTTGGTTTAGTAATTGGTTCTATCTTCGCGACCTATTGTAGCGGCATGAAACCGATATCATCTACGCCGTTTCTAAGAAGTTTCACCAATCACAGGAAGACTCTTGCCCAACGGCACAAATAAGCACACGATAAAGCGTACGAAGCTGGCAAAGATTGACCTGCAACACAAGCCTTTCACAACAGCGACATCACGGCCTCACGAAACACCTGGGTGTGTTGGTCAATATCGGCTTCTGTCACCTCCGGCGAGATCAGTGCCATGTTGTGAAACGGCGTCATGAGAATGCCACGGTTGAGCGCGAACAAATGCATGTACGAGTCCAATTCGGCATCGGCCGCCGCCGCAGCTTCGCCGCCATTCTGAGGCGCACTGGGCCGGAACCAATACTCGGCCCGACAACCCAATTGCTTGACGATCCAGGGCAACCCCAGCTCATCGATCACGCCCTGCACGCCGGCCGAAAAATATTCCGCCATCGGGATCGTTTTGGCGAAATTAGCCTCGATCAGCACATGCTCCAGCGTGGCGCGCATTGCGGCCAGCGAAAGCGCATTACCAGCCAATGTGCCACCCAAGCCACTCACATCGCCATGCGGGTTATCGGTGAGCGCGGCGGCTCGGTCGGCCAAAGCCGCGCTCAGGCCAAACGCCGCACAGGGAATGCCGCCACCCAACGACTTGCCCACGGTCAAAATATCGGGCTCCAGATGGTGCGCCTGGGTGTAGCCACCGGGTCCGGCGCACAAGGTATGCGTCTCGTCCAGAATCAGCAGCGTGCCTGCCTTGCGCGTCAATTCGCGCAGTGCATCGTGATAGCCCGGTTGGGGGTGAATGATGCCGATGTTGGTCATGGCCGGCTCAGCCAGCACACACGCCACATCCTTTTCGGCCAACGCCTGTTCCAACGTCTTCACATCATTAAACTCGATGACCCGGGTGGTAAAGCCGGGGTTGATGGGGAAGCCGATGTTGCCGGGGCGCGGCACCACCTTGCGCCCATGCAGCGACACCAGCGCTTCGTCGACCGAGCCGTGGTAGCACTGGTTGAACACCAGAATGCGGTTGCGCTCGGTCATTTCGCGAGCCAGCCGGATGGCGTTTCGATTGGCGTCAGTCGCAGTCAGCGCCATTTGCCAGAACGGCAACCCAAACCGCCGCTGCAACTCTGCGCTGACCCAGATCGCGTCCTCGGTTGGCAGCATATAGGTGAAGCCGCGTTGCGCCTGGGCAATGACCGCCTGCACGGTGGCATCCGGCGCATGACCCGCCATTGCGCCGGTGTCGCCAAGACACAGATCCAGATAGCGCTGGTCATCGACATCGATCAGATGCGCGCCGTTGGCAGACTGGGCAAAGAGTGGGAAGCCGCCCGGCCAGCGCGTCATCCAGCTCATCGGCACACCGCCGAGCAGATGCTGTTGGGCCTTCTCGGCCAGCGCCTGCGATTTTGGATGTTGTGTCGCAAAGCGCACCTGCTCCAAACCCAATTGTTTGGTCAGACGGTTACGGTTGATATTGATGGTCTTCCTTGGATTTGTCACAAGTCACCTATTGAACAGGATCGCTTCCCTGAAAAGCATCCACATATGCATTAATTCTCGGCCAGACTTTTTGAGTAGTCTCGGATCGTGAGAGGGTGTGTCGTAAGGGGGCAACACGTCAATGCACGCTGGAGTCTGGCAAGGCCAACTGGTCATTGCGAGCGCATAGGGTCGTGCCTTGCTGGTCATGAAAAGTGCCAACCCGATTGGCTCTAGATAGCGCGAGTGGTAAGGGTTGAATGATGAAGACGAATAGAAAGACGAATATAAAGACGATAAGTATGAAATGAAATGATCGCGAGAGCCATCGTTCTCCAGAAAATACTTTCTTGGGAAGGCAACGATTATAGTGACCGTCTATGCGGCGCGTCCTGACAATCACCTCACTCCTTTGTTTACTCATCGGCGGAACCCTGACTGCACTGGCCCAGATTGGCACCAATCAAGTCAATACCCAGGTAGCCACGCCGACCGCCAGGGCTACCCTGCCAGCACCCCAGCTCAACCCCACTGCGATACTGCCGGCCAGCGCGCGCGTGCCCATCCTGATGTATCACTATCTCTCCGTGCCGCCACCCAATGCCGACAAATATCGGCTCGATTTATCGGTGACGCCTGAAAATTTTGAAGCACAACTCAAATATTTGTCTGACAACGGCTACACGACCATTAGCCTGTATGACTTGCACGCGCATTTGAATCAGGGCAAGGCGTTGCCGGCCAAACCCATCATCCTGACCTTCGATGATGGCTATCGTGATGCCTATACGAATGCATTTCCGTTGCTCAAAAAATACAAGATGACGGCCACATTTTTTGTGGTCAGCGATTTTATTTATGCGGGCACTCCAGACTATCTGACATGGTTCCAGGTGATCCTGATGTCGAATGCGGGCATGAACATCGAAAACCACAGCCGCACCCATCTGGATCTGCGCGGCCGCGATGAGGCAAAGCTGGCCTGGGAGTTTCTCGGCCCCCAGGAGTCCATCCAGTATTTCACCGGCAAACGGCCCATGTTCTTCTGCTACCCCAGCGGCAGATACGACGCCGGCATCGTCAAGTTTCTGAAGAGTGCCAATATCTATGGCGCTGTCACCACCGAGTACGGCAATCTCTACACCCTGGCCGATGCCTACACCTGGAAGCGCCTGCGCATCCACGGCACCACGACGGTGGATCAATTTGCCGCGCTGATTCGATGAACTTTGAGCTGTGAGCTGTGAGCTGTGAGCAAGAAGCATTGAGCAAAACGCCAGATGCTCATAGACCGCTCATCGCTCTGTGCGCTCTGCTCACAGCTCGCTCTGTTAGGCTTCGCGGCACATGAGTTTATTCAAAACCGGCTTGCGCTATTTGCTGCGCCGGCCGCTGCAAAGCATTTTGTGCATCCTGGGTGTGGCGCTGGGTGTGGCCGTGGTTATTGCGATTGATCTGGCCAACGGCTCGGCCTCGCGCGCGTTCGAGCTGAGCACCGAGACTGTGGCTGGCAAAGCCACCCACCAGATCGTTGGCAGCAATGACAGCGTTGATGAGTCGGTGTATCGGCGTCTCAAAACCGAGCT
>JBBQST010000405.1:0-4272 GCA_038213625.1 Thermoflexales bacterium | reverse complement strand
GTGAATTGGGTGCCACTCTTTTCTTTGGTCAGTGTGTCGGCCACCAGCGTGTTGAGGTCGGCATAACCCTTGTCAATCTGGGCGGCCAACTCGGTATTCTTGGTGGCGATGGTTGGATGCACGCCGCCATAGATCGTCTTGATGCTCTCGACGATTCGGCTCACATCCTCCAGCCGCGTCTTGCCCACGAAGGCGACTTGATCGGCCGCAGCAGTACCACTCACAAAGCGGCTGTCCTTCCAGTTGCCGAAATACTCGTCCATGGTCGGGGTCATCGTGACCAGGGCTTGAAACGCGTCCTGATCGGTCGGCGTCCAGGCCTTGATCGCGTCGATGGCCTTGTTGGTGTATTCGACCAATCCATCGGCGCTGCCCTTCAGCAGGTTGGCCTCGGGCAACACATCGCCAAAGCCGACTTTGCCGTCGCCGTCTACGTCAATATCCTTGAGGGCCACCCACTCGGCCTTGGTGCCGAACAGTTGGGGCTCGATCAGCCAGTTGTAGAAGCTGCCGGGGTTCTTGACCTCTTTGCCATCGGGCAGCTTTAGGGTGATTTGCGCGACATTGTCGCCCTCGCCCTCGGCGCGACCGCTGTCGAGCAGCACGTCATACTCGGCCAGGCTCGGCACGCCGGCCACGATGCCTTCGACATTCTCGTAGGAGTTGTCGGCGGCAGCCCAGGTCTCACGCAGTTTGAGCATGATGGGCCGCAGCGTGGTGCCATCGCCCCAGGCCTTGGTGTAATCGAAATCGGCGGCCTTCACCGCGTCGTAGTATTCGGTGGCCGCGACCTGGAACGCCAGCGCGTTGGTGCTCATTTTGTCGGCATAGCCCAACAAGTATTGCTTGACGCCGTCGAGGTTGCCGGCTGCATTTGCAGTGGTCGATGGGGTCGTGGCGGCGGCCGGTGCGGTGGTGGGTGAGGCGGGTGCCGCTGGGGCTGCGCAAGCTGCAAGCACAGCCGTCAGGGTCAGCGCCATGCCAATCACGCGATTCATTCGATTCATACGAGCGATAACGATACGGCCAAGCCGCGCGGGTTCAAGCCCGCCGTGTTACGCCTGATATTTGGGGGCATTGATCCCAAACGTAACACCGGTTATACCCAGATCGAAGCGCGCTTGAGGGCAGGATTGAGCGGGCTGAAGTTTTTGCGAAATGGGGTATGGCCGGCTTAGGTGCTGTTCTCTCGTCATGGCACGGCATTGGTTGGTGAAGGTTAGGAATTAAGTTCGGTAAAGGAAAAAGGGCGAATATGAGTCCTGATCGAAAGTCATACCCATACGCCGTCATCCCCGCGGAGGCGGGAATCCAGACCTCCCAATTACGGTCGTGTCGGGGTTACGCCTGGATTCCCGCCTGCGCGGGAATGACGTTGCTCTGTAAAGACTTTCCTCATGGCTTCGTGTGGCAATTATCATCAAGACGTCACGGATTTGTGAGTGGCGTTCAGCGGTAGTTCGATAACCTAACCACAGAGATAAGCATCCTGAGCAGAGCGCGCTTGTCGCCGATGCTGACCATGTGAGCTTGTCTGCGCGCGTAGTCGAAGGAGCATGGGCGACAGGCGCGCCCTTCGACTGCACGCGCATTTCAGCGACAACTCCGTGTCTGGTTCTAAGCGCGTTCCGCTCAGGGTGCTTATCTCTGTGGTTACGTTGGATTGCTCGCCTTGCCATGCAAAACGGCTTAGAAATCGTGTGCGCCGACGCCGGTCATATATGGATCACGGAACCAATGGGCATACAATGGCCGAAGACACAGAAGTAACAAGTAGTCAGTCATCAGTAGCCAGACCGCTGCACTTCCGCTCCAATCTGATTACTGGCTACTTGCTACTAAGCACTAACCACTAACCACTAACAACTAACCACTCAACCATGCCAGCAAGACCTATCGCATTAATCATTCTGGACGGCTGGGGCTTCCGCACCCGCGAGCACGGCAACGCTGTGGCGCAGGCGCACACCCCTAATTTTGATCGGTGGAGCAAGACGCTTGAGCGCGCCATGCTGGAGGCCTCGGGCGAGGCGGTGGGGTTGCCGCAGGATCAGATGGGCAACAGCGAGGTCGGCCACCTGAATCTGGGGGCCGGCTTCGTGGTCTATCAAGACCTGGTGCGCATCGACAAGAGCATCAGCGACGGGGCATTCTTTCAATCGCCGGCTCTGCTGGCCACGGTGCAGCAAGCCAAGATCCATGGCGGCAAAGTGCACCTGATTGGGCTGGTCAGCCCTGGCGGCGTGCACAGCCACACGCGGCATCTGCTGGCACTGGTTCAGTTTTACCAGAAGTACAGCATCACCCCGATCATCCACGCCATTACCGACGGCCGAGACACGCCGCCGCAGAGTGGGGCAGCGGTCATCGCGAATCTGGAGCAGCAGATCAAGGGCGCGGCGGTGATTGCGACGGTGAGCGGCCGCTATTACGCCATGGACCGCGACAAGCGTTGGGAGCGCATGCAGAAGGCTTACGACGCGATGGTGAACGGCGAGGGTCTGCTGGTGACGAGTGCGGGCGAGGCTGTGGCCAACAGCTATGCCCAGAATGTGACCGATGAGTTTGTGCTGCCGTCGGTCGTTGCCGGCGTGGATGGCAAGCTGGGGCCGAACGATATCGTGGTGTGCTTCAACTTTCGGGCCGACCGCATGCGCCAGTTCATTCACACGTTGATCGATGTGGAGTTTCCAGGCTTTGGCCGCAAGTTCAAACTCGACGGCGACCAGATCACCACCCTGACCGAATATGACGCGACCTTTCCGGTGCATGTGGTCTTTCCGGCCAAAAACATTGTTGAGCCGCTGGCCAAGGTCATCAGCGACGCCGGCCTCAAGCAATTTCACGCGGCCGAGACGGAGAAATATCCGCACGTCACGTTCTTCTTCAACGGCGGCCGCGAGGAGCCGTTCACCGGCGAAGATCGCTTCATGGCCCCCTCGCCCAAAGTGGCCACGTATGACTTGAAACCCGAGATGAGCGCGGCCGAGCTGACCGAGGGCGTGCTCCAACGTATGCGCGATGCTGATGACGACTTCATTTTGGTGAACTACGCCAATGCCGATATGGTCGGCCACACCGGCGTGCTCAGCGCCGCCATTAAAGCGGTGGAGACGGCCGATGCGTGCGCGGGCCGGCTGGTCGAGGCGATCAATGCCAAGGGCGGCGTCGCGCTTATCACCGCCGATCACGGCAATGCCGAGATCATGGTTGATGAAGTCACCGGCGCGCCGCACACCTATCACACGATCAATCTCGTGACCCTGTTCGTGGTCAACGGCGACAAGAGCTATGTGCCGGTTCGGCCGCACGGCGCACTGTGCGATGTGGCCCCCACCGTGCTCGATTTGCTGGGTCTGGCCCAACCCGCCGATATGACTGGCCGCAGTCTCATCGCTAAAACAGAATAAGAAGCTGCTGGCTGTTCGCAGCTAGCAGCCAATAGCCAACAGCCTCCCCACCATGCAAGACCACGAACGAGCCAAGCAAGTCCAGACCATGTTCTCGCGCATTACGCGGCGCTATGACCTGATGAATCGGGTGATGACCGGCGGCATGGATGGGCCGTGGCGCAAGACGACGGCGGCCCAACTCAAACTGCCGGATAACGCGCTGGTGGTGGATCTGGCCACCGGCACCGGCGATCTGGCGTTCGAGGTGCGTGCGAAATTCCCCTCATCGTCGATTCTGGCCATGGACTTTAGCGAGACAATTTTGCGCGAGGGCGTGCGCAAGAGCCAGGTGCGCGGCGATCTCAAAATGGATTGGGCAGTGGGCGATGCACTGCATTTGCCGTTGCCCACCCACAGTGTCGATGCCTGCACCAACGCCTTTCTGCTGCGCAATGTGGTGGATTTGCCGCAGTGTTTGCGTGAGCTGCAACGCGTAGTGAAGCCCGGCGGTCAGGTGGTGTGCATGGAGATCACCCATCCACAAACGGCCGGCTTCAAGCAACTGTTCCACCTGTATTTCTACAAGATGGTGCCAATCATCGGCGGCATCATCGCCGGCGACCCCAAGGCGTATTCGTACCTGCCCAACTCGCTCAGCCGCTTTCCACCGGCCGAGCCGCTCAAGAAGCTGATGCAAGACGTGGGCTATGCGAATGTGTATTACAAGCTGATGGGCATGGGCACCATGGCCGTGCACGTCGGCACCGTGCCTAAATAACCCGCGATCATGATTTGTAGAGACGTTCCGCTGGGACGTCATGATTACCCGTATTCGCCCAAGCGCCCAACAAAATTAAACCAGGGGAAGACGTTTCAGCGG
>JBBQST010000404.1:0-4278 GCA_038213625.1 Thermoflexales bacterium | reverse complement strand
CATTCCTCGCGATCAGATTGTGAATCAACTTCTAAAAGGGTTGGTCACACCGGCCGTGGGAGATCAGAGTCCCATTACACCCTTTGCGCATCCCACACTCAAACCGCGCCCCTATGATCTGGACAAAGCGGCCGAGTTGCTCAAGGCGGCCGGCTTTGTCAAAAATGCGCAGGGCATTCTGGAGAAAGAGGGCAAAACATTGACCCTTGATTACTGGATTAGCGCCGGCATTCAGCAATTTCAACTGGTGCAGCAAGTGATCGCGTCCAGTTGGCGCAAATTGGGTATTGAGGTGAATGTGGGGGAACAGGATTTAAGCGTTGCCAATACACAGGATGGCTTCTTCTTCAGCAAAACGATGACGGTAAATGGCTATGATTGGTTTAACGCGTTTGACCCTGAAAATACTTATTTTTGGAACTCGCGATTTATCCCCAAGGAGCCGGGTGGCGTCGGCGGCAATATGCCGGCCGTCTATCATCCCTATGAGCAACAGGCCAAATTCGATACGTTGACGGATGACGCCAATCTCGAAGTCAATCCCGAGAAGCGCCAGAAGATTTATTGGCAAATTCAAGAATTGCTTCACGAAGAGGTGCCCGTGATCTTTTTATATTGGAACAAACGCATCTACGTGACGCCCAAAAATCTCGCCGGCTTCGACCCTAATGCCGCGTTGCCCTTGTTGATCGATGTCGAGCGCTGGTCATTCACTCAGTAAATGCCACCGCGTTTGCGGACATATAGTTCAATTTGTGTAACTACTCAGCAGGTCATCAGGGTCGCTGAGAGCATAGGCTGTCATTCCGAGTTCCCGATAGCCGGGGACGGCAAAGCAAAGGGGCAGAAACAAGATGACGTAAGCTAGCGGGGTCCAGCAGAGCAAGACCGTGGATTCGCATGGTGCATGAAAAGCCCGCTTCCGAGTTTGGTTGGGATGGGGGGTGAAGTAACGAATGGTGGCGGAGAAGACCGACCCCGATGAGCAGACTACATTTGATAAGGCCCATCCTGTCTGATGGACGATGAGACCGATCTGGACGATCCAGGAGGAGCAATGATGTTGAAGGTGATTCATCCGAATGCAGGGGGACTTGATGTGGGTGCGGAGGAGGTGTATGCGTGCGTGCCCGAGGATCGAGACGGGCAGCCGATCCGGCGGTTTGGGACGACGACGCCGGATTTGCATGATTTGGCGAAGTGGCTGGTGAGATGCAAGGTGGACACGGTGGCGTTGGAATCGACTGGGGTGTATTGGATTCCGATCTACTTGATCCTGAGCGACTACCAGATCGAAGTGCAGGTGGTCAATGCCCAGCATGTCAAGGGGGTGCCGGGCCGCAAGAGCGATGTGAAGGACAGCCAGTGGTTGCAGGAGTTGCACAGCGTGGGCTTGCTGCGCGGGTCGTTTCGACCGCCGAATGACATCGTGATCCTGCGCAGCTACTTGCGCCATCGCGACAGCCTGATTGAGCATCGGGCGGTGCATATCCATCACATGCAAAAGGCGCTGTTGCAGATGAATGTGCAGTTGACCCAGGTGCTGACCGATGTGACCGGGATGACGGGCATGGCGATCATGCGTGCGATTGCTCGGGGCGAACAGGATGTCGACACGTTGCTGACTTTGCGCAACAAGCGGTGTCAGCACAGCCCGGAAGACTTTGTCAAAGCGCTGACGGCGAACTACCGGGCTGAACATGTGTTTGCACTCAAGCAGTCGTTGGTGTTGTATGACGCCTACACCAACCAGATTGGGTTGTGCGATGCGGAAATTGCCCAGCACTTTGCCGTCATCAAACCCAGCCATGATCAAGACGATCTGCCGCCCTTGGACGACTCGCGCAAGCGCAACACCCACAGCAAGAATACCCCCGGCTACGATGCCCGCAGTCAGATGTATCGCATCACCGGGGTGGATTTGACTGAGATTGACGGGTTGCACGACAGCACCGCTCAGACCATTCTGTCGGAGATCGGCACGGATATGAGCAAATGGAAGTCGGCCAAGCATTTTGCATCCTGGCTGGGGTTGGCTCCCCGGAATGACATCACCGGCGGCAAGGTCAAACGTTCGCGCACCCTGCATGGCAATCGCCGCGCCAATCAAGCCTTTCGCATGGCTGCCCAAGCCGTCGGCAAGACTCGCACGGCCCTGGGTGCCTTTTACCGCCGCAGACGGGCGGTGGCCGGTCCCCAGCAGGCCATCGTCGCCACCGCCCACAAGATCGCCCGCATCGTCTATCACCTGCTCAAACATCGTCAACCCTTTCATCCCCTGTCTGCGGCCGATTATGACCAACACCAACTCGACCGTGAACGCAAATCCATTGAGCGCCGCGCCACCAAGCTCGGCCTCAAGCTCATACCCGCCTAGCGTTTATGTAACCCAAAATCCTTGTTTCTGAGCAGCGTAGTCGAAGGGATGGCAGAATCAGATTTTCGATTTGAAAAACACACTCTCAGTCCCCAAGCGCATACGCGATGCCCTGCTCCAACGTCATCGCTTTGCCCTCATCCCATGCCGAGGCCCAGGCGGCCGGCGCGAGTTGGGCCTGTGCGGCCGCGAGGTCGTGGTCATAGATGCGTTGCAAAAACGGCCAGCGCGGCGTGCTGGCGAAATCGCGCTGGACTTGCGCGGCTGCAAACAATCGGATCGCACGGGCCGGCTGCCTGCCTGCCGTCGCGATGCCGGCGATCCCTTCCAAACCATCCGCCACAAAGTGCATGTAATGGATTTGGCGCTGGATGGTAAAAGCGCCTCGGTAATGGGCCTCCGCAGATACAAATTGGTTCTGGAGGCGCATCACATGACCAAGCGCCAGCCGCGCACGATACACACCATATTGAATACCTGCTTCGGTCAATCGCACCAACGCCTCTTCAAGCAACCGTTGGGACTCACTCAACTCACCCAGTGTCAAGGCCGCATAGCCCAGGTCATACAGCGACCAGGCGAGACCCCAGGGATCGCGTGTCTCACGGCAGCGTATCAGGCTTCGCTCGGCATAGTGGTACGCCGGTGCCAGATCGTCACCAATCATCGCCGTGTAGCCGAGATTGCGCAGCGATGTCGCGATCCCACGCTCATCATTCGCTTCCACAAACAATGCCAGCGAGCGCTCGAAGTGTTTTTTTGCATCGATCACATGACCACTCAATACGGCTGCGTAGCCGGCAATGCCCAACGCTTTTGCTTCAGAGATGATGGATCCTGGCGTGCGCGTCGAGCTGATCAGGGTTTGCGTTGCGGCGATCCAGTGATTGGCTTCGGTCATGCCGCTGCAATACAGCCAGAATGAAAATAGCGCGACGTTGAGGCGCTGCGCGAACTCGGCCTCTCCAAAGTCGATGGCCCACTGCAAGACGGCGCGCAAATTGTCGCGTTCGCGTTCCAGCCGCGGCAGCCACAACCGCTCCTCACGTGTGTCGCGCACGGCCTCAGTCTGTTCGGCCTGGGACAGGAAATAGGCGGCGTGCCGGCGTCGAAATTCATTCGTGCGTTCGGGTGGTGCCAATTGTTCCTGTGCAAATTGCCGGATCGGCTCCAGCATCCGATAGCGCATTTGCCCATCCCGTGGTTCTGCCAGTACCAGCGATTTACGAACCAATTGATGCAACAAGGATGGAATTTGGGCCTCGGGCAAAGAATAAATCGCTGACGTTGCATCCGTGTGGTGGTCGCTTGTCACGTTGGCAGCGGCGCTGCTGCCAGCGCAGACGGCCGTGGCCGCCTCAACCGTCCACCCGCCCAGAAAAACAGATAGCCGCGCCAGCAAATGCTGCTCAGCCGGCACCAGCAGTTTGTAGCTCCAATCCAACGCACCCTGCATGGTTCGGTGGCGCGGCGTGGTGGTGCGGGACGGGTTCACCAATAGTGCCAGATGATGGGTGAGCTGGGCCGCCATCTCATCCAACGCCAGGGTCTCGCTGAGCGACGCGGCCAGTTCGATGGCCAGTGGAATCCCATTCAGGTGATGGCAAATCTGGGCCAGCGGCGCGACATGATGGGGCTGGACCGCGAACCAGGATTGCGCGGCGAGAACGCGCTCGACGAATAGCTGTGCCGACGCATATTCCAACAGTTTCGGCAGCGAGTTTTGTGAAGGCTGGGGGATGTCGAGTGAGGGCACGCCATAAACGCGCTCACCCGGCACCCGCAACCCTTCGCGGCTGGTCGCCAGGATGCGCACCTGCCAGCAATGTTGCAGCACCTGCTCGATGACCTGGGCGCAGGCCTCGATCAAATGCTCGCAGTTGTCCACAATCAGCACAAGG
>JBBQST010000403.1:0-4293 GCA_038213625.1 Thermoflexales bacterium | reverse complement strand
CAATCCTGGCGTTTTGGTGGATTTTCGCATTCGTGATCCTTATTTTCGTGCCTATGGGGCGGGTCTCAGACTCGCCCCTACGGAAATCCAGCACAAAACAAGGCTGGAAATGAAGATTGCCACTTTTTGAGAATGCACCCCAAGGTGATGACAAAACGATGAAGCCCATGGGCCGGTGTAAAATGCGCGTTCTATCGGCGATGACGCAAGCGGCCGGTGGGCAGCGGCAACAGCGAGTTGGCGGCAGTGCAAGCCAACAGCCCAGTCCACACAGCCTTCCACTTGCAGACGCTCGCTGCGATGAGCAGCGCGGGAGTTCCCGTTATCGAACGGAATAAGGCTGGCGGTCAAAAGCATTGAGCAAAGAGCAGTGAGCTTTAAGCGCCGGCAAAATCAGGTGGCACCACGAACCGCCCTTCGTCCTGAGTAGTGTTTGCATTACAGGATTGGAGGGCGGTTTTTTTGTTGGAGCAGTTAGTTCTTAGTGGTTAGTAATTAGTCAAATCGCTTTGAGCCTTTCATGACTAACAACTAAACACTAACGACTAATTACTCTTCTCCCAAAGGACTTGTGCCATGCTGGATATCAATTTGATTCGACGAGAGCCCGAGACGGTGCGCCAGATGTTGACCGTGCGTAACGAGCCGACCGAGCCGCTGGATGCGATTCTGGCGCTGGATGTGCAACGGCGCGAGATTCTGGGGCAGAGCGAGACCCTGCGCGCAACCCGCAACACGGTCAGCAAAGACATTGGCCGCATGAAGGATGCCGATGAGCGCGAGGCTAAAAAGGCCGAGATGCGCACCGTCGGCGACCAGATTGCCACGTTGGAAACCGAGCTCAACAAGATCGAGAGCCAGCTCAACGAGTTGACGGCCGCGCTACCCAACCTAGTCGATGCTCGTATCCCTGTGGGGCCTGAAGAAAGCAATATCATTTTGCGCACCGAGGGCGAGCCGCGGCAGTTCGACTTCCAGCCGCGTGAGCATTGG
Organism: Thermoflexales bacterium; assembly: GCA_038213625.1. Lineage (GTDB taxonomy): Bacteria > Chloroflexota > Anaerolineae > J036 > Brachytrichaceae > JANMVQ01. The sequence continues at coordinate 3,300 of JBBQST010000403.1, read as the reverse complement.
GAGTTGGGGCCGGCGCTGGGCATCCTCGACTTCGAGCGCGGGGTGAAGCTGAGCGGCAGCCGCTTCTATGTGCTGGCCGGCTGGGGTGCGCGGCTGCAACGCGCACTCATCGCCTACATGCTGAACTTGCGCATGGAGCAGGGCTACACCGAGGTGTATTTGCCGTTTATGGTCAAGGAGCAAACCTTGTTTGCCGCCGGCCAATTGCCCAAGTTTCGCGACAATTTGTTTCACGATGCCGAGGAGGATTACTGGTTTGTGCCCACTGCCGAAGTCCCCATCACCAACCTGCACGGCCAGGAAATTTTGAGCGCCGATGAGCTGCCCAAAAACTATTGCGCCTACACGCCGTGCTTCCGGCGCGAGCGCATGAGCGCGGGCAAGGATGTGCGCGGCATCAAGCGCGGGTTCCAGTTCGACAAGGTTGAGATGTATAGCTTCACCAAACCCGAGGACAGCGAGGCCGCGCACCTGAAAATGCTGGCCGATGCCGAGGAGACGCTCAAATTATTGGGGCTGACCTATCGCGTCAAATTGCTAGCCACCGGCGACATCGGCTTTGCCGCACGCATCACCTACGACATCGAGGTGTGGGCGCCGGGCTGCCAGGAGTGGCTAGAAGTGAGCTCAGTCAGCAACGTCGGTGACTTTCAGGCCCGCCGGGCCAACATCAAATTCCGCCGCGAGAAGGGCGGCAAGGCCGAGTTCGTGCACACCCTCAACGGCTCAGGTCTCGGCATGCCGCGCGCCATGATCGCGGTGATGGAGAATTACCAGCAGGCCGACGGCAGCATCGTGGTGCCGGAGGTGTTACGGAGTTTCGTTGGCACGGACCGAATCAGCAGAATTTAATCATTTGTTCACTTGTTCACTTGCTCATCTATGCTGCACGAGTCGTTCTTGTAATGAACAAGTGGTTAAATGAGCAAATTCCGATCAAATCTTTTATGAGTGAATCACCTCTCGATCCCATCGTCCTCATCGGCGGCTTTGGCTCGCACTGGACGGATTACAACGGCATGGGCCGGTATCTGGCGCGCGTGTCGGGCCGGCGCGTGTTCATCGCCAATATCAACCGGCTGTCGTGGGTGGTGGGCGGCTTCACCGACTACTTCCTGCTGGTGGATCGGGCACACAAGGCCGTGATGCACGCGCTAAAGGAGACGGGGGCCGAGAAGGTGACCTTAATTGGTCATAGCGCCGGCGGGGTGGTCGGTCGCGCCTACTTGGCCGACCGCGTGCCGAATGTGTATCACACGCCGCACCACGGCTACGAGCGCGTGTCGCGGCTGATCATGCTGGCCAGCCCACTGCGAGCCGTGGCCGAGGCGCAACACCCTGGCATGCGTCAGGCTGCCGAAATTGATGGCATGTTCCCCGGCGCGCATTTTGCACCGCACGTGCAATATCTAACCGTGTCCGGCAAATTCATCGAGGGTAAGCCCAACGGCACGCTCAAAGAACGCGAGGCGCACCGCAACTACAAATACGTCAGCAATGTGGGCGAACAGTGGGGCGATGGCGTGGTGCCTCTCTCGCTTAGCCGGCTGGATGGCGTGCCACACCTGGAGATCGAAGGTCTGGGTCACTCGCCGTTCTGGTCACCGTGGTTTGGCAGCGACGAAGCCCAGGTGCGCCGGTGGTGGAATGTGATCGAGCAGGGCGACGCGCCGATGTTAGAGTCGGGCCGGGCGTGGGTGTGAAGAGTGCGGCTGGCTGATCGCGGCTAGCTGATAATAGCCAGCCGCTATCAGCCAGCCACCTCCCTAATTCCCCGACGACTGAAACGCCGGCAAAAAAGTGCGGTTGCTCAGCACCTCATACACATACATATCTGACAAAGGCACATTGCGCGTCCGGCCACCCATCACATACAGCTCGGCCGGGAAGGCTGCCACCGCAATCTGACGCCAGTCGCCGGCGTGGGTAATAGGGGTTTCGAATGTCGTCCACTTGCCTGTCGCGGAGTCATATTTCTCATTCCAGCCGATGAAGTTGACGGTGCCGCCACCGATGGCATACAGCGCCGGCCCCACTGTGACCAGCCCAAAACTACTGCGCCCCACGGTCATCGGCGCGCACTTGCTCCAAGTCTTGTTGCTGATGGAATAGACCTCGCAGGTGGCCAGTTCGCGCCGGCCATCGAACCCGCCCACCACGTAGATGTGATCGTTGAGCACGGCCGCCGATGCATTTTCGCGCGGCGTAGGCATGGGTGGCAATACACTCCACTTACTGGCTACAACATCGAACATCAGGCTGTCTCTGCTAAGTTGTCCGCCGATACGCCCGCCAAACACAAAAACCTGATTGTTAGCACCGGCCACAGCAATGCCAGTCGATCGCTGGGGCAGGCGCGGCAACGCCGCCCAGGTATTGGCCTTCAAATCCAGTACTTCAAAGCGATCGGTGGTGCCATTCACCTCAGTGCCGCCGGGGATGTAAATGCGGCTGTTGAGCAGGGCTGCGCCGGTGTTGATCACCGGGGTGGGCTTATCCGCGTTCAAATCGCGCCAGGTATCCTCGCCCCGGTTGTAGACCAGCACCTCGCCGCTAATCCGACGATCCACTTCGCCGCCAATCAGCACGATGCTGTTCTGGGCTGGCAGCCCCACCGCAATGCTACGCGCGCGGGCCGAGCGCACCGAGGCGCGCGTGTTCCAGCGCGTGGATTGCGAGGCGGTCAAGGCCGGGCTACCCAGCACCTCACTGGTCACCCCATCATCGGGGTTGGAGGTGGCGTCGGTCGGCCGCACCTGCAACGACAGCACCGACAGCGCCACGGCGATCACCAGCGCGCCCACCACCGCAATTCGCCGGCGCAACGACAGCGGCGGCAACAACTGCGGGTTGGGTGCAACGGCCACCGGGGTAATGGCTGTGCGAAGCGGCGCAACCTCCTGTCGCTCTAGAACCGTGCCGCGCGAGGGTTCAATTGCAATTTCGGACAGAACTCGCGTTGTTGAATCTGAAGCGTCACCCTCACCGAGTTTGATCTGTGGCGCAGCAACATCACCTTCGATGGCCGATGCCAGCGGCAGACTGGGGTTGCTCTCCAGCGCATGACCAGCCTCAGCCGGTGGTAAATCGGCTGCGTCGCCCACTGCCACCCAGCCGTTGCGCACGGCCATCATGGTGGCCTCGGTGCGCGTTTGCACCTCCAGCTTGGTGAAGATGTTGCGCAGGTGCACCTTGACCGTGTTGGGGCTGAGGAACAACTGGGCGGCAATTTCCTTATTGCTCGCGCCGGTTGCCAGCGACTGCACAATCTGAAGTTCACGCTCGGTCAGCGGCTCATTC